>NZ_CCBH010000160.1:0-179883 GCF_001368935.1 Novosphingobium sp. KN65.2 | reverse complement strand
CCGGAACCGCACCGATCCACTGCTGGAAGGCATCGCTATCGACCATGCCCTTGCGGACATCCCTGCCCTTGGTGAATGTCGCGAAGCCGTCGCCGCCTTCGGCCAGGAAGTTGTTCACGGTCACGCGATAGTCGGCCTGCGGATCGACGGGCTTGCCGTCGACCGTCAGCGACAGCAGGCGCTCACCGGCAGGACGCCGCAAATCGTAGGCAAAGCGCACATTGGCAGACGGTGCAAGCACCTGCTGGACTTTCGCCCGGCTCAGCCCGTCCTCGATGACCTCGCGCACTTGCGCGCCGGTCAGCGTCATCGTCACCAGGGTATTGTTGAACGGCTGGACCGCATAGACCTGCCCGAAGGTCACTTCGCCGTCCGGCCCCGGATCGATCGGCGCGCGGATGCCGAAGGGGTTGGTAAAGGCGATCTGCGCCCCGGCCTCGCGGCTGGCGGCCAGTTGCGCATCGGCGATCAGGCTGCCCAGCGAACCGCCGGTCATGCCCTCGTTCGCCGACTTCGAAGCCGGTCCCGACAAGTGCCCCACCGGCCGCGAGACTTGCGCCTGTGCATTGTGCACGTAGCGCGCGACATAGGCGCTGACGTCAGCGCGCGGCTGGAACGCGGGATAGAGCGCCGTATTGGCGACCGCGCCGCGGCCGCTGGAATAGGCTTGCGACTGGACGATGACGTTGTGCGCCTGCTTGGCGAGAACGCGATGGCTTGCCGGGTCGATGGTGAGCGTGATGTCGGTCACCGCCTTGCCGTAGACATTCGCGCTCGTCAGCAGGATCGGCCGCGACGGATCGATCTCGCCGTAATTGCAGACGTAGGCCCAGTGGGTGTGGCCCGAGACGACCACGTCGACGCGGGGATCGATCCTGGCAAGGATCGGCAGTATCCCGCCGTTCAGCCCCTCGCAGCCGTTGGGATCGGATTCGCCGGTTGTCTTGCCGCCCTGATGGATCAGCACGACAATGGCATCGGCGCCCGCCGCTTTCAGGCGGGGCACCTCGCGGTTGATCGCCTCGGCCTCGTCCCCGAAAGTCAGGCCCCTGATCTGCTCGGGCGCGACCAGCGTGGGCACTTCGCGCAGCGAGAGGCCGATGAATCCGACCGTCACCTTGCCGGCGCCCGAACCGAATGTCTTCATCCCGGTCGCGGGGAACAGCGTCGAACCGTCGGGCTTGTAGGTGCTGGCCGCGAGGTACCGGTAGCCAGCGCCCTTGAACTGTTCGAGCTGGCAGGGCTGGAGTCGCGTGTATTTCTCGCAGCCGCCGTCCTGCAATCGCTGCAGTTCCTTCCAGCCCCGATCGAATTCGTGGTTGCCGACCGCGTTGAACTCAAGCCCGATGCGGTTCATCACACCCACCGCAGGCTCATCGAGATGCAGCGAGGAGGCAAGCTGCGAAGCGCTGGTCAGGTCGCCGGCGGCCACCACCACGTTGTTGGGATGCTCGGCCTTGAGCGAATCGACAGCCGAAGCGAGCCACGCCGCCCCGCCAGCGGGCACCGCGACCGTGCCACCGTTCCCGTCCGACGCCCCGATCGAGGCTTTGGGCGGCTCGAGCGCGCCGTGAAAATCGTTGATGGCGATGATCCCGACTTCAACGGGCGCGGCGGTCTGCTCAATCGCACGGGGGATGGCGCAGGCCGACAGCAGTCCGAGCAGGACAAGGGACAGAAAGCGTTTCATGGAAGCGGCTTATCTCGTTCGAACATGACGGCGGCAAGACGAATGCGCCCAAACCGGTGCCATGATACCGGCCTCGCCGATTCTTTGGGGAGAGGGGTTGCAAGGCGCTGAATGCACCCCCACCTGCTGCAGTGCAACATTCCCATGAGCAGGACCCTGCCATGAATGCCCATATCCACGCGCCCTATGCCGACATGCAAACCGTACTCGTCCTGCAGGGCGGCGGCGCGCTCGGGGCCTACCAGGCCGGCGTTTTCGAAGCGCTTGCCGATCATGGCGCCACGCCGGACTGGATCGCGGGAATCTCGATCGGCGCGATCAATGCCGCGATCATAGCCGGCAATGCTCCCGAAGACCGCCTTTCGCAGCTGCGGCGCTTCTGGGACCTGGTATCCTCGGAACTGCAATTCCATCTGGACGAGCGCATCGGTTTCGCCCGCCGCGCCTTCAACGAGGCTTCGGCCTTCGTTGCCGCGACCATCGGCATTCCCGGCTTCTACAATCCGCGCCTGCTCCCGCCGCTCAACCCGGAATGGCCGGTCGAACTGGGATCGCTGAGCTACTATGACACCGCGCCGTTGCGCGCGACCTTGCTCGAGCTGGTCGATTTCGACCGCATCAATCGCTGTGAAACCCGTTTCAGCGTCGGTGCGGTGAACATGCTCAACGGCAACTTCGCCTATTTCGACAACCGCGAACGCAGGATCGGGCCAGAGCACATCATGGCCAGCGGCGCGCTGCCACCCGGCTTCCCCCCGGTGCAGATCGACGGCGAATGGTACTGGGACGGCGGCCTCGTTTCCAACACGCCGCTGCAATACGTCCTCGACAACCGCAGCCAGTGCGAGATGACCGTGTTCCAGGTGGACCTGTTCAGCTCGCGCGGGGAAGAGCCGCGCACGATGGCCGACGTCGCCCAGCGCGAGAAGGACATCCGCTACTCCAGCCGCACCCGCCTCAACACCGACATGTCACGCCGCCTCCATGCCTTGCGTGCGGCGGCGCATCGGCTGGCAGATCGGCTGCCTGAAGAATTTCGGGACGACCCCGACCTTGCCGCGCTGCTGGCATGCCGACCGGCCGGGCCGGTCGCAGTGATGCACCTGATCAATCGCGGAAAATCCTACGAATCCAATTCGAAGGACTACGAGTTCTCGCGCATGACGGTTAACGAGCACTGGGCAGCGGGCAAGGCCGAAGCGATCCACTCGCTCAAGCATCCCGACTGGACGGGCCGCCGCCTGCGGCCCGACGAAATCATAACGTTCGACCTTGCCAGCGATTGCCGCTGAGCACCCGAACGAGAGCAGGAGCAGGTACATGAAGCTGAAGGACAAGGTCTGCATCGTCACCGGCGCGGCAAGCGGGATCGGCAATGCCATCGCGCACCGCTACGCCTCCGAAGGCGGCAGGGTGGCCATTGCCGACCTCAACATCGATGCGGCCGAGAAGGCAGCCTCCGACATCCGCGAAAAGTTCGGCACTCAGGCCATGGCGGTGGCCATGGACGTGACCAGCGAGGAACAGGTGAACGACGGCGTCGCCAAGGTCGTCGATACCTGGGGCACGGTCGATGTCCTCGTTTCCAATGCCGGCATCCAGATCGTCAATCCGATCGAGGAATTCGCCTTCGCCGACTGGAAGAAGATGCTCGCCATTCACCTCGACGGCGCGTTCCTGACGTCTAAGGCGGTGATCCCGCACATGTACAGGCAGAAGTCCGGCTCGATCATCTTCATGGGCTCGGTCCACTCCAAGGAAGCGAGCCCGCTCAAGTCCGCCTACGTCACCGCCAAGCATGGCCTGCTCGGCCTTTCGCGGGTGATCGCGAAGGAAGGCGGCAAGAAGGGCGTGCGCACCAACGTGATCTGCCCGGGCTTCGTGAAGACCCCGCTGGTCGACAAGCAGATCCCCGAACAGGCCAAGGAACTGGGCATTTCCGAAGAGGAAGTCGTCAGCAAGGTCATGCTCGGCCAAACCGTCGATACCGAGTTCACCACGGTCGAGGACATCGCCGAAGTCGCGCTATTCTTCGCGGCCTTCGAAACCAACGCGCTCACCGGCCAGTCGCTGATCGCCAGCCACGGCTGGTGCATGGAATGAGGGGCTGACGCCCCCTTTCCACCCTATTTCCTCGCGGGGCGCTCAGCCCTGCGAGGCAACCTCCAGACGTTCCAGCGCCGCAGCGCGCCCGATCAGGGGCAGCAGGGCGGCCATGTCCGGGCCATGCTCGCGCCCGGTCAGCGCCTGTCGCAGCGGCAGGAACAGTGCCTTGCCCTTGCGCCCGGTCGCATCCTTGAGCGCGCCGGTCAGCGCCTTCCAGACATCGGCCTGCCACTCCGTCGCCGCCAGCACTTGCGCTGCCTGCGCCAGGTAGGCTCGCGCCTCGTCATCGAGAGCAGGCGCATCGATCGGCCCGGTCACCACCTGCCACCAGTCCGCCGCCTCGCGGACATGCGAAAGATTGGGCCGCACCGCTTCCCAGGCCGCGGCGTCCATGCCAGCCGGCAGACGGTCGGCAACATCGGCAAAAGGCAGGACATGAACTATGGCGGCGTTGACGCGCTCCAGTTCCAACTCGTCGAAACGCGCGGGCGCACGCCCGAAACGGGACAGGTCGAAACCCTCAGCCAGCGCGGCGCCGTCCAGTGCGGGATCGACCGGGTCCGAAGTGCCGAGACGTCCCAGCAGCGCGACGACGGCCTGCGGCTCGATGCCCGCCTCGCGGAAATGCGAAACGCCCAGCGAGCCGAGGCGCTTGGACAGCTTGCCCTCGGTTCCGACCAGCAGTGCCTCGTGCGCGAAACGCGGCGGCGCGGCGCCCAGCGCCTCGAACATCTGCACTTGCGCGGCAGTGTTCGACACATGGTCTTCCCCGCGCAGGATATCGGTCACGCCCATGTCGACATCGTCGATGGCCGAGGGCAGCATGTAGAGCCAGGAACCATCGGCACGGCGGATTACCGGGTCCGACATCTGCGCCGGATCGAAGTTCTGCGGGCCGCGGATGCCGTCCACCCACTCGATCGCATGCTCGCGGTCCAGCAGGAAGCGCCAGTGCGGCATCTCGCTCGCAGCGATCTTCGCCGCCTTCTCTTCTTCGCCAAGGTTCAGCGCTGCCCGGTCATAGATCGGCGGCAGTCCCCGGCCGAGCAGGACCTTGCGCTTGAGTTCAAGCTCCTGCGGACTTTCCCAGCAGGGATAGACGCGGCCCGCGGCCTTGAGCCGTTCGAACTCACGCTCATACAGTTCGAAGCGGGCGGACTGGCGCTCCTCGCCTTCGGGATGAATGCCCAGCCAGGCAAGGTCCGCGCGAATCGCCTCGACGTATTCCTCGCGGCTGCGTGCGGCGTCGGTATCGTCGATACGCAGCACGAACCGCCCCTCCGCCTGCTTGGCGAGCAACCAGTTGTGCAGCGCCGTGCGGATATTGCCGACATGCAGGTGCCCTGTGGGCGAAGGAGCGAAGCGCGTTGTTACGGTCATGGCCGCTGCGATTACGGCGCGCAGTGCGCGGCGTCAAAGGGACAGTTCGCCCCGGCCTTGGATCACCCGCCAGTCGGCAGGAGAACGGCCGCGCCCTGGACTTCGCCCGCCCGCAGCGCCTCCAGCGCCGCTGCGGCCTGATCGAGCGGGAATGTCTGGGTGGCGATCCGAAGATCGGCGCGCTGCGCGACTTCGAAGAAACTCGTGCCGTCCTCCCGGGTCAGGTTGGCTACGGAGAGGACGTGCCGCTCGCCCCACAGATCGACGTAAGGGAATGAGGGGATGTCGCTCATGTGGATGCCCGCGCAAACGACCCGCCCGCCCTTGCGCACGGCCCTGAGTGCGAGCGGCACCAGTCCGCCCACCGGCGCGAAGATCAGCGCTGCATCGAGTTCTTCGGGCGGCGGATCGCTGGAGCCTCCGGCCCAAGTGCAACCCAGCGAGAGGGCAAAGGCCTGACCTTCCCGGTCGCCGTCGCGGGTGAAGGCATGAACGCGCCTCCCCTGCCAGACCGCAATCTGCGCGAGGATGTGCGCCGCCGCACCGAAGCCGTAGAGCCCCAACACCGGGGCATCGCCGGCAAGGCGCAAGGCCCGCCAGCCGATCAGCCCCGCGCACAGAAGCGGGGCAGCCTCGACATCGGAAAACCGCTCGGGCAGCGCGAAGCAGAAATGGGCATCGGCGGTGACGTGCGTGGCATAGCCGCCATCGCGTGTGGCTCCGGTGAATTGAGGGCGGTCGCACAGGTTCTCCTGCCCCTCGCGGCAATAGCGGCATGTCCCGCAGCTGTGGCCCAACCAGGGAATGCCGACCCGCTCCCCGACGGAGAAGCCCGACACGCCCTCTCCCAACGCCACGATTCGCCCGACGATCTCGTGTCCGGGAATCACCGGATAGTGCGCCGCCACTTCGCCATCGAGAACGTGCAGGTCGGTGCGGCACACGCCGCAGGCGGCGATCTTCACCAGCACTTCGCCGGGGCCGGGCTGGGGAACCGGACGCTCGATCCGGTGCGGCGCCTTGCCCGGGCCGTCGATCTGCATGGCCGTCATCTTGTCCATGGCCGCTCCCGCCCTGCTCCTCGCGGTGGATGGAACGGTCAGTCTAGGACCAAAGGCCGCAAAGCTGAAGCACCGGTGGCCCCGTCAGGTCGACGAACTGCGCGAGGTGCCCAGCGGCGCATCGCTGACCTCTCCGCCGCTGCGGAAGGCATGGGTGATCGGATAGCGCCGGTCACGGCCGAAATTGCGCGCCGTGAGCTTTACCCCCGGAGGAGCCTGGCGGCGCTTGTACTCGGCCAGGTGCAGCAGCCGCTCGACATGTTCGACGGTTGCACGGTCGAAGCCCTCGGCAACCACCTGCTCCACGCTCTTGTCGTGTTCAACGAGGCCGAGGAGGATCGGATCGAGCACATCGTAAGGCGGAAGGCTGTCCGAATCGCGCTGGTTGTCCCGCAGTTCGGCGGTCGGTGCCTTGGTGAGGATGCGCTCGGGAATGACAGTGCCTTCCGGTCCGAGGCCAATGCGCGGCACGTGCCGGTTGCGCCAGCGCGAGATCGCGAAGACGGTCGTCTTGTAGGCGTCCTTCAGCGGGTTGTAGCCCCCCGCCATGTCGCCGTAGATCGTCGCATAGCCGACGCTCATCTCGCTCTTGTTGCCGGTGGTCATCAACATCGGCCCGAACTTGTTGGACAGGGCCATGAGCGCGGTGCCGCGCACCCGCGACTGCAGGTTCTCTTCCGCCAATCCGCGATTCGTCCCGTCAAATGCTTCGCCCAGCATCGAATCGAAACCGTCCACGGCCGAGCCGATCGGCATGACCGTGTACCGGATGCCCAGCGCCTTGGCGCAGGCCGCGGCATCGTCGAGGCTTGCCTGGCTGGTGAAGCGCGAAGGCATCATCACCCCCCAGACCCGTTCCGCCCCCAGGGCATCGACGGCGATCGCAGCGCAGGCCGCCGAATCGATCCCGCCTGACAGGCCGAGAACGACGCCGGGGAAACGGTTGCGGTTCACATAGTCGCGCAGCGCCAGGACCATGGCACAATAGATGTCCTCCGGATGCTCGGCGAGGGTTTCCAACTGCCCGCGATCGCAACGCCAGCCCTGCGCCGTCTTGGTCCAGTTGGTCTGGACGACCTGCTCCTCCCAGTCGCGCAACTGGACGGCAAGGCCGCCATCGCCGTTGACCACGAAGCTCGCCCCGTCGAAGGCCAGTTCGTCCTGCCCGCCGACGCGGTTGAGATAGGCGAGCGGCAGGCCGGTATCGACCGCGCGGCGCTTGGCCACGCCCTCGATGCGCAGCGCGTCCTTGTTGATCTCGTAAGGGCTGCCGTTGATGCAGATGAAGATCTCGGCGCCGAAATCGGCCAGGTGGCGGCAGACTTCGGGACGCCAGATATCCTCGCAGATCGGCACGCCGATCATCGTGCCGCGCAGGATGATCGGTTCGGGAAGCGGTCCGGGCTGGAACAGCCGCATCTCGTCGAAAGTGCCGTAGTTGGGCAGCTCGTGCTTGAGGCGAACGGCCGCGACCTTGCCCTGGTCGAGCAGGGCAACCGCATTGTGCAGCGCACCATCGAGGACGATGGCAGTGCCGACCAGCATTGCCGGACCGGCCGAAGCGCTGGCCTTGGCAAGCGTCTGGAGTTCGGCCGCGGCCCGTTCGATCAGCGAAGGCTTGAGAATGAGGTCCTCTGGCGGATAGCCCACGAGGTGCAGTTCGGGGAAGACGATCAGGTCCGACCCGGCGGCCTGCTTGCGCGCCGCCAATACGCCTTCGGCGTTGCCCGGGATATCCCCCACCGACTGGTTGAGCTGCGCGAGGGTGATCTTCAGCGTATCGGGCATAGGTCAAGTGATGCCCGCGCCTCAGATGTCATGCAAGTAAAACGCAAACAAAAAAACCCTCCCGGATGGGAGGGCTTTTCCCCGTCCGAAGACGGGATCTTCCGTTGACCCCACAGGATGCAGACGGAAGGCAACTGGGGGTCGGCGAGCCGAATGGCTGGCGCCGAACCCCCGGCCGGATTACATCGCTTCGGTAGCTTCCTCGGAGGGAGCGTCCGTCGCGTCGCCGGTCATCATTTCACCGGGAACGGTTTCAACCGACTCGGTACCTTCGTCGGTCGGAGCTTCCGAACCGCAAGCTGCGAGAGCCAGAGCGGTAGCCGACGCGAACACGGCGTAAGCAATCTTCTTCATGCGAATCCCCTTGCATTGTTTGGCGCAGGCGCCAACGCTTGCAGGCAAGCCTGCAGCGCCATTCTTTAGACGAGGTTATGGTGCAACGCAAATAGGAAGTAGAGGGGGCAAAACCCGCTGAAATCCTAGGGGTTGCGTACATATAAAGATATCTTTATATGCTTTTCCATGCGGATCGACCCTCTCTTGCGGGCTCTTTCGGAGCCGACGCGCCTGCGCATCATGCGTCTTCTGGCGCATATGGAGCTTGCCGTCGGCGAGCTTGCCCAGGTGCTCGGACAGAGCCAGCCGAGGGTCTCTCGCCATATCCGAATCCTGTGCGATGCCGGCCTTGCCGAACGCCGCAAGGAAGGCAGCTGGGTCTTCCTGCGCAGCGCCGTGAGCGAAAACTGCACCCCGCCGCTCGGTGCCGCCGCGGCCCGTCTTCTTGCCATCGCCGAGCGCGACGATGCGGCCTTTTCTGCGCGCTGCGCCGAGGATCGCCGCCGCCTCGCCGCGATTCGCGCCGCGCGTGAAGCCAGTGCGGAAGCCTACTTCGCCCGTCATGCGCAGGAATGGGATACGCTGCGCCAGCTCCACGGTGCGGACGAACCGGTGGAAGCGGCGCTGCTCGGCAAGCTCGACGGCGAGAAGGCCGGCAAGCTGCTCGATATCGGCACCGGCACAGGACGCATGGCAGAGCTTCTCGCCGACCGTGCCAGCCACGTGACCGCGCTCGACAAGAGTCCGGAGATGTTGCGAATTGCGCGCGCCCGCTTGCAATCTTTGCCATCGGACAAGCTCGATCTGGTGCAGGGGGACTTTACCGCCCTGCCTTTCGCCGACGCAGCATTCGATACCGTGCTGTTCCACCAGGTGCTGCACTATGCGCAGGAACCGGGGGCCGTGCTGGCCGAAGCCGCGCGGGTTACCCGCGCGGGCGGGCGCATCGCCGTCGTCGATCTCGCCGCGCATGAGCGCGAGGAGTTGCGTGAGCGCCACGCCCACGCCCGACTCGGCTTCTCGGACGAGCAGATGCTCGGCCTTCTCACCGATGCGGGCTTCGCGCCCGAATCGCCCGCGGCTCTGCCGGGGGATCCTCTCACCGTGAAAATCTGGACCGGACGCCGCAACTCAGGCACGGCGCCCGAAAACCAGGACAATGCTCAAGGAAAGGCCGCGCGCCCATGACCGCCGCAATCCGACCGGCTGATGCCCCCCTGTTCGGGGTGCAGCCGGGCGACATCTCCGTCTCCTTCGAATTCTTTCCGCCCAAGACGGAGAAGATGGAGACGCAGCTTTGGGAAGCGATCACCCAGCTTGCCCCTCTCAGTCCGAGCTTCGTCTCGGTCACATACGGCGCGGGCGGTTCCACCCGTGAACGCACCCATGCCACGGTTTCGCGAATCATCCGCGAGACCGACCTCGTACCCGCCGCCCACCTCACCTGCGTTGCGGCAAGCAAGGCCCAGATCGACGAGATCGTCGACCGCTACTGGGAAGCGGGTGTGCGCCATATCGTCGCCCTGCGCGGCGATCCGCCGCCAGCCGACGGAGGCAGGTTCGTGCCTCACCCGGAAGGCTACGCCAGCGCCGCCGATCTGGTGGCCGGGATCAAGGCGCGACACGGCTTTGACATCTCGGTCGCCGCCTATCCGGAAATCCACCCCGACGCGACGAGCGCCGAGGCGGACCTCGACAATCTCAAGCGCAAGCTGGACGCAGGTGCCTCGCGCGCGATCACGCAGTTCTTCTTCTCGACCGATGCCTATTTCCGCTTCCTCGACAAGGCGCTGGCGGCCGGGATCACCGCGCCGATCCTGCCCGGCATCATGCCGGTGACCAGTTTCTCGGCAATCCGCCGCATGTCGGGCAACACCGAGATCCCCGCCTGGCTCGAAGCCATGTTCGAGGGACTCGACGATCGCCCCGGCCCACGCGCCCTCGTCGCCGCGGTCGCCGCTGCCGACTTGTGCAAGCGCCTTTATGACGGTGGCGTGCGCGACTTTCACTTCTATACTCTCAACCGCGCCGAGCAGGCTTACGCGATCTGTCAGCTTCTCGGCCTGCGCCCCAAGGAGATCGGCTGATGTCGGCTCGCGAAACCTTCCTCGCCGAGGCTGCCAAGCGCATCCTCATTACCGATGGCGCCTTCGGCACCGAAATCCAGAACTGGAAGCTCGCCGAAGCGGACTACGCCGGTAACCTGGGCCTGAGCCATGAGCAGAAGGGCAACAACGACATCCTTGCGCTGAGCAAGCCCGAGGTGCCCGAGGCGATCCACCGCGCCTACTTCGAGGCCGGCGCTGACATTGCCGAGACCAACACCTTCTCGGCCAACCGCATCAGCCAGGCCGACTACGGCGCCGAGCACCTCGTGCGCGAGATCAACGTCGAATCGGCCCGTCTCGCCCGCAAGGTCGCCGACGAGTTCCAGGCCAAGGACGGACGCCCTCGTTTCGTGGCCGGCGCCATCGGCCCGACCAACAAGACCCTGTCGCTCAGCCCCGACGTCAACGACCCGGGATACCGCGAGATCGACTGGGACACGCTGGTCGACGTCTACAAGGAACAGGCCGCCGCGCTCGTCGAGGGCGGTGCGGACTTCATCCTCATCGAGACGGTATTCGACACGCTCAATGCCAAGGCCGGCATCATGGCGGTCAAGCAGCTCGAGGCAGAACTAGGCCGCGAAGTGCCGATCATGCTGTCGATGACGCTGACCGACCTTTCAGGCCGCAACCTTTCCGGCCACACGGTAGAGGCCTTCTGGCACGCGGTACGCCATGCCAGGCCGATCACGATCGGGCTCAACTGCTCGTTCGGCGCCACCCAGCTGCGCCCGCACGTCAAGACGCTGTCTGAAATCGCCGATACGCTGATCATGATCTATCCCAACGCGGGCCTGCCCAACGAACTGGGCGCGTACGACGAAATGCCCGACACGACTGCGGGCTTTGTCGGCGAGTGGGCCGTCGCGGGCCAGGTCAACGTGCTGGGCGGCTGCTGCGGCTCCACCCCGGACCATATCGCGGCAATCGCCCGGCAGGTGACGGGCGTGGCCCCGCGCAAGGTTCCCTCGCTGGAACCGGTGACGCGCCTCGCCGGTCTCGAACCCTTCATCATGGCAGCTTGAGGAAGCAGGAACGCAGGCCATGGACGACATTCCCATCTGGCGCATCCGACAGGCAGGTCCCGAAGACGCGGAGGCCCTCTCCCTCGTCGGTTCGGCAACTTTTCTCGAGAGCTTCGCCGGTGTCGTCGACGGCAGCGGGATCATCGCCCACTGCGTGCACCAGCACAGCGCCGAGACCTATCGCGCCTATCTTGCCAAGGGCGCCAAGGCCTGGCTTGCGGAAGTCGAACCGGGCCACGCGCCGGTCGGCTATGCCATGGTATGCGCACCGGAACTGGAACTGGCGCATGCCGGCGATCTCGAACTCAAGCGCATCTACATGCTCTCGCGCTACCAGGGCACGGTTCTTGCCAGCGCCCTGATGCAGGCGGTCGTCGCCGCGGCATCGGGCCATGCACGACTCCTGCTCGGCGTAAAGGAAGACAACCGCCGCGCCCTTTCGTTCTATGCCAAGCACGGCTTCGAGACGATCGGCACCCGCCGCTTCGATGTCGGCGGCAAGACTTATGACGACTTCGTACTGGCGCGTGTGCTCACGCCCGCTCCGGCACAGTGATTCAACGAGAAAAACAATGACCGCGACACCTTCATCTGCCCGTTTCGTCAATGTCGGCGAGCGCACCAACGTCACCGGATCGGCGAAGTTCAAGAAGCTGATCATGGCCGGCGACTATCCCGCCGCCGTCGAAGTCGCGCGCCAGCAGGTCGAGAACGGCGCGCAGGTCATCGACGTCAACATGGACGAGGGCCTGCTCGACGCCGTCGAGGCGATGACCACCTACCTCAAGCTGATCGCCGCCGAGCCCGACATCGCGCGCGTGCCGGTGATGATCGACAGCTCGAAGTGGGAGGTGATCGAGGCTGGCCTCAAGTGCGTCTCGGGCAAGCCGATCGTCAACTCGATCAGCATGAAGGAAGGCGAGGCCCAGTTTCTCGAACAGGCACGCAAGTGCATGACCTATGGCGCCGCCGTGGTGGTCATGGCCTTCGACGAGACCGGCCAGGCCGACACCAAGGAGCGCAAGGTCGAGATCTGCAAGCGCGCCTACAAGCTGCTGACCGGCATCGGCTTCCCGCCCGAGGACATCATCTTCGATCCCAACGTCTTCGCCGTCGCCACCGGCATCGAGGAGCATGACCGCTACGCGCTCGACTTCATCGAAGCGGTGAAGGAAATCCGCGAAGCCTGCCCGCACGTCCATTTTTCGGGCGGCCTGTCGAACCTCTCGTTCAGCTTCCGCGGCAACGAGACGGTGCGCCGGGCGATGCACTCGGTCTTCCTTTACTATGCGATCCCGGCCGGGCTCGACATGGCGATCGTCAATGCCGGCCAGCTCGACGTCTACGACCAGATCGACCCGGTGCTGCGCGAAGCCTGCGAAGACGTGATCCTGATGCGCCGCGAGGATGCGACCGAGCGCCTCATCGAACTGGCCGAGAGCTTCAAGGGCCAGGACAAGGCCGCCGAAAAGGCCGCCGAGGAATGGCGCGGCTGGGAAGTGACCAAGCGGCTGGAGCATGCGCTGGTAAAGGGCATCGACGCCTATGTCGTCGAGGATACCGAGGAAGCGCGCCAGGCCGCGGCCGACCGGGGCGGACGGCCGATCGAGGTGATCGAGGGCCCGCTGATGGACGGCATGAACGTCGTGGGCGACCTGTTCGGCTCGGGCAAGATGTTCCTGCCGCAGGTGGTCAAGTCCGCACGCGTCATGAAGAAGGCCGTCGCCCACCTCATCCCCTTCATCGAGGCGGAAAAGGAAGCAGGCGCCAAGGCCAAGGGCCGCATCATCATGGCCACCGTCAAGGGCGACGTCCATGACATCGGCAAGAACATCGTCGGCGTCGTCCTGCAGTGCAACGGCTACGAAGTGATCGACCTTGGCGTCATGGTTCCCTGGTCGAAGATCCTCGAAAGCGCGAACGAGAACGATGCGGACATCATCGGCCTTTCCGGCCTCATCACCCCCTCACTCGACGAGATGGTGACCGTGGCCGAGGAAATGCAGCGCGCGAAGATGAACATTCCGCTGCTGATAGGCGGCGCGACCACCAGCAAGGTCCACACCGCACTGCGCATCGACCCGGCTTACGAAGGCCCGGTGATCCACGTGCTCGACGCCAGCCGCGCAGTCGGCGTCGCCTCGCAGCTGCTGTCGGACACGCAGGCCGAAGGCTTCAAGTCCTCGGTCGCGATCGACTACCAGAAGGTGCGCGAGGCGCGCGAGGGCAAGGGCCAGTCGGACCTCCTGCCGCTGGCCGATGCCCGCGAGAATGCCTTCAAGCCCGCCTTCGCCGACAAGGCCCCCGCGCCGGTGCAGCCCGGGCTGCACGTGTTCGGGGAATGGGACCTTGCCGACCTTGTCGAGACGTTCGACTGGACGCCCTTCTTCCGCGCTTGGGAACTGGCCGGCACCTACCCGGCGATCCTCGAGGACGAAGTGGTGGGCGAAAGCGCCCGCAACCTTTTTGCCGATGCCAAGGCGATGCTGGAAAAGATCGTCAGCGAGAAGTGGCTGACGGCAAAGGGCGTCTGCGCCTTCTGGCCCGCTCACCGCGAAGGCGATGACGTTCTGCTGGAAGACGGCACACGCCTGCCTTTCCTGCGCCAGCAGTTCAAGAAGTCGCGCAGCCGGGCAAACTTCTGCCTTGCCGACTTCGTCGACACGCAGGACGACTGGCTCGGCGGCTTCGCGGTCGGCATCCACGGCATCGAACCGCACCTTGCGCGCTTCCAGGCGGCGCACGACGACTATTCGGACATCCTGCTCAAGGCGCTGGCCGACCGCTTCGCCGAAGCCTTTGCCGAACGCCTGCACAGCCACGTGCGCACCACCTTGTGGGGCTATGCGCCTGATGAGCAGTTCACCAATGAAGCGCTGATCCGCGAGGAATATCGAGGCATCCGCCCGGCTCCCGGCTACCCGGCCTGCCCGGACCACTCGCTCAAGCCGATCCTTTTCGACCTGCTCAAGGCGCAGGACAACGCCGGGATCACGCTGACCGAAAGCCAGGCAATGCTGCCCACCGCCGCAGTTTCGGGATTCTACTTCGCGCACCCGGAAAGCCAGTACTTCGGAGTCGCGCGCATCGGCCGCGACCAGCTGGAGGACTACGCCGGGCGGCGCGGGGTGGAACTGGCGACCGCCGAACGCTGGCTGCGTCCCAACCTCGACTGACGTCCCTGCGTTCAGGAACCCAAAGGGCCCGCAATTTAACGGGTTCCGGGCTGCCCCGCGCCCGGAACCCGCCCCCCACGACAGACTGGCTTAGCGGCCGGCCTGACCCGGTCGGTGGCCGGGAACGGGAAAACGACCGGTCGCGGCAGTCCAGCGCGGCATGCCTGCCGGGACCGGGGCCAGGGCGCCCTGAGTAGCCATGCGGACGGCCCCGCCGATCATTCCGAAAATCTTTCCTGCAGTCGGTTCCATGTGCTTGATCCCTCGCATGTGCAGCCCGCTTGCCGGGGCTTGTCTCTCGATGAACCCACTATGGCGCGAGGGGCCCGGCGGGTCTGTGCGCGTCTGCACAGCCCTGCTGTGATTTATCCCACATGCCCCGGATCGGACCGGTTTACGCCAGCCGGAGCGCAAAAACTTCGCAGGCCGAACACCGCAACGGCGGAAAATTAACCTCCGGGCGGTTCCCAGGCCATGGGCGCGTCTGCCATAAGCCGCGCCGTGCCTGCTGCCGACCTGCTTCCTGACGCGCTCGATGCCCTTCACGCCACTTTCGGCTTCACCGCCTTTCGCGGTGTGCAGGAACACGTCGTCTCGCGCGTGCTGTCCGGTCAGTCGACACTGGCGGTCATGCCCACCGGCGCGGGCAAGTCGCTGACCTACCAGCTTCCGGCGGTGATGCTGGAAGGCACTTGCGTCGTCGTCAGCCCGCTGATCGCTCTGATGCACGACCAGTTGCGCTCGGCCACGGCCAACGGCATCCGCGCCGCGACCCTCACCAGCGCCGATACCGACCGCGAAGTGACCATCGACCGGTTCCGCGAGGGCGAACTCGATCTGCTCTACGTCGCCCCGGAACGCGCCAGCCAGCCGCATTTCCGCGAACTGCTTTCCAAGGCGCGTGTCTCGCTCTTCGCCATCGACGAAGCCCACTGCGTTTCCGAATGGGGGCACGATTTCCGGCCCGACTACCGGCTGCTGCGCCCGCTGCTCGATGCATTTCCGGAAGTGCCGCGTCTCGCCCTGACGGCAACCGCGGATCACCATACCCGCGCAGACATCCTCGCCCAGCTCGGCATTGCCGAGGACGGGCTGATCGTCGCCGGGTTCGACCGCCCCAACATCCGCTATGCGATCCGCCCGCGCGAGAATGCCGCACGCCAGCTCAAGGCGCTGCTCGAAGAGAACCCCGGCCCCGGCATCATCTATGCCCCGACCCGCGCCCGCGTCGAGCAACTCGCGGAGACGCTGGCCGCCACCGGTCGGCGGGTGCTGCCCTACCACGCCGGTCTCTCGCCCGAAGTGCGCGCCCGCAACCAGGCCGCCTTCGTCGCCAGCGAAGACATGGTGATGGTCGCAACGGTTGCCTTCGGCATGGGCATCGACAAGCCCGATGTGCGCTTCGTCGCCCACGCCGGCATCCCCAAGTCGATCGAAGGCTACTATCAGGAAACCGGACGCGCCGGGCGCGACGGCGATCCCTCGATCGCGGTGATGTTCTGGGGCGCGGACGACTTCGCCCGCGCCCGCATCCGTCTGTCGGAAGTGGAAGAGCGCCGCCAGCAGTCAGAGCGCCAACGGCTCGACGCGCTGGCGGGTCTGGTCGAAACCGCCCAATGCCGCCGCGCCGTGCTGCTGCGCCACTTCGGCGAGGAACCCGCGCCGACCTGCGACAATTGCGATAACTGCCTCGAGCCCCCGGGCGTTGCCGACGTCACCGAACTGGCGCGCAAGCTGCTTTCCGCCGTCTATCGCACCGGGCAGTCCTATGGACTGGGCCACCTGGAAAAGGTGCTGGCCGGCATCGCCGACGACCGCGTGCTCCAGCGCGGGCATGACCAGCTCTCGGTCTTCGGGATCATGACCGAGGACGAAAAGCCCCTGCTCAAGCCGCTGTCCCGCGCACTGCAGGCACGCGGCAGCCTGCTCCCGACCGAACACGGCGGCCTTGCGCTGGGCGGCGATGCGCGCGAAATCCTCAAGGGTGAAGCAAGCGTGCCGATCGTCCTGCCCCCGAAGCAGGAGCGCAAGCGGCGCGGGGGCGGCAGCAGCCGGGACGGCGGCGCCAACCCCATCGGCAATCCGCTGTTCGAAGCCCTGCGCGCCCTGCGCCGTGACCTCGCCGCAGAGGCGGGCGTACCGCCCTACGTCATCTTCCACGATTCCACCTTGCGCGAGATGGCGACGGTCCAGCCATCGTCCCGTGCGGAAATGGGCGAGATCGGCGGCATCGGCTCACGCAAGCTCGACGCCTACGGCGATGCCTTCCTGGCGGTGATCCGCCAGTTCTGACGCCCAGCGGCGACTGCGCCCAGGCGCCCCCCGGCAAGCGTCGCCCCGGATCGGGTCCGGGGTGACGGCACCGCTATGTCTTACAGCATGTTACGAGGATCCGCTCAGAGCGGGTTGTCGAGCTCGATGATCTCTTCGTCGCTGGTCCGCTGGTTGGTCTTGAGCTGGCGCGCCTGGGTGAAGCTGTCGAGCACCGGCTTGTCGCGGCCGTAGATGTCGTTGAACTGCTTGAGTTCCCCGTCGATCGAGCGGGCGATGGTGAAGTAGGTCAGGTACACCGGGAAGGTCCGGGTCATCTCGACCTTGGTATATTCACCCGAGCGCGAAATATCGGCCGCTTCGGCTGCCGGCATCTTGGCGCCGAGGATGGCCATGGTCATGCCCAGCTCCACCGCACGTTCGGTGCGGATACAGCCGTGACTGAAGGCGCGCACGTCCTCGTCGAAGTACTGCTTGGCAGGCGTGTCGTGCAGGTAGATCGCGTGCGGGTTGGGCATGTCGATCTTCATCAGGCCCAGCGAGTTGTTCGGCCCCGGCTGCTGGACGACGTAAATCGTCCCATCGGCGGCCTTGGTGGCCTTGTAGCCCGCCGCCTTCGCCCAGCGCGGGTTGTTCAGCACCTTCTGGCCCAGGCCTTCGCCCTGCACGATCGACTGCGGCACCGTCCAGGTCGGGTTGAAGACCACCGCAGAGACCGTCTCGGCCAACTGCGGCGTCGCCGTGCGGCCCGGCTTGCCGACGACCGTGCGATAAGTACGGATGATCTTGTTCTTGACCGTCAGGCGCAGCTGGAACTCGGGCACGTTGGTAAGCAGGTAGACATCGCCAAGATCGCGGGCGAGCCAGCGCCAACGGTCCATGTTGGCGCGGATGAGCGCGCGCTTGGCCTTGTTCGCCATCGGCGTTGCCGCCAGTTCAGCCTTGAGCGCAGCATAGTCGGGCACCGTGGGCGCCAGCTTGTCGACAACGCCCGGGACATCATGATCGGACAGGGCCTGCGCCATGATCTGCACGGTCGGCATGTTGTCCTGGTCGGGATCGACCGCGAACCACTGCACCCGCGCATCCATCGGCGTGCGACCGTCGCGCAGGTCCTCGATCAGCCAGGCGAAGACCTTGCTCGCCAGGGCATCGAGCGCATCGCTCTCGCCGCCGGCAATGGCGGCCTTGAGCGCCGCAGGCTGGTAGTCCGCCGGAAGCAGGCCTTCCTTGCCGATATATTCGATGGTCGACAGCAGCGCCTTGGCGTCGGCCAACGACCACGACATGACCGGCTCGGCCAGGAGGATCGGTTGCACGACCGATTCCGGAGCCGTGCCCGGCGCACCCTGCAAGGGCTGCTGGCTCGCCGGTTTGACCGGGGACTGCATCGGGATCGTCGCCGGAGCTGGCGATGCGGCCGGGGCCTTCGTTGCCGTCGCGGCAGGCGCGGATCTGCCCGTTGCCGGCTTGGGCAGGATGTCCTCGGGCATCTCGGTCTTGATGCGCTGTGCAAGGACTGGCTGGGCCGTCAGGCTTGCCGCCATCGCTGTCGAAAGCGCCGTAAAGCCGAACCGCTTGAAACTCATCATATACTTCGTTACCTGCCCGAAACTCTAAAAAACCAAGGAACTGCCGCAAGGGACTGTCCACGAGGCGCTTGCGGCCCCGATTTGCCCCCTCATAGCCTACTCTTCAAGAATTTGTCCTGAGCCTGCGATGAATTGCTTGCGCACAAGTGAACCCGGCTCGACAGGAATGGCGATGCAAGCGAATTCGATCAAGCCGGTATCCACCTTGCTGCCTGTCCTGTCTGTCTGCATGGGAATTGTGGCGTTCAGCGCCATGGATGCGGCAATGAAAGGGGCCTCGATCGCGATCGGCGTCTTCAGCGCGTTACTCTTCCGCTATCTTATCGGCACCGTACTCACTTTCCCGATCTGGTTTTGCGCCGGGCGTCCGCTGCCGGACCGGAGCGTCCTGATCGTCCACGTGCAGCGTGCCGCTATCGTGACCGCGATGGCCGCACTGTTCTTCTACGGCGTCGTTCGGGTCCCATTGGCGGAGGCGGTCGCGCTTTCGTTCATCGCTCCGATCGTCGCGCTTTACTTTGCCTCACTTTTGCTTGGCGAAATCATTCGCCCGCGCGCCATCGTGGCCGCGGCGATGGGCATTGTCGGCGTTCTCGTTATCGGAGCAGGTCGCTTGGGAACCGGCACCTACTCCTCCCAGGCCATCGAAGGAGTCGCTGCGACCCTCGGCTCGGCCATGTTCTACGCCCTGAACCTTGTGTTTCAGCGGAAGCAGGCACTGGTCGCTGGCCCGGTTGAAATCGCCATGTTCCAGAACCTCATCGTCGCATTGATATTGCTAACTTTTTCCCCCTGGCTGACTGTCATGCCCGATGCTGCCAGCCTGCATCTGACGCTGGTGGGAGCTGTCCTCGCGACCATGGCGATCCTGTTCCTGTCCTGGGGCTATGCCCGCGCAGAAGCGCAGGTGCTGTTGCCGATCGAGTACACCGCCTTTCTCTGGGCCGCCCTGTTCGGTTGGCTGCAGTTCGGAGAAGAGGTCGGCATAACGACGGTGCTCGGCGCAGTTCTCATCGTCATCGGCTGTCTGATCGGCGCCAGAAACGCGAAAACTGGCCTTTAGTAGCAGGTTGCCCCCTCTTGACCTGAGACCCTCGAGCGCGCATCCGCAGGGCAACGAGTCCGCTTGTCGCACTGCAGCACGGCCCGCGATTCCCTCTGGGCCGCCCGATCAGGGAGGCAAGCTCCATAACCAAGGGGAAATTGCCTACCATGACCCAAGTCGGACAGGATACGCTCGGTACCCGCAGCAAAATGACCGTCGGCGGCAAGCAGGTCGCCTTCTACTCGCTCAAGAAAGCGTCCGAGAAGATCGGCGACGTTTCGCGCCTGCCCTTCTCGATGAAGGTCCTTCTCGAGAACCTGCTGCGCTTCGAGGACGGCGGCTTCACCGTCTCGACCGATGATATCCAGGCGATTGCCGACTGGCAGAAGAACCCCGTGACCGGCGAGGAAATCCAGTACCGCCCGGCCCGCGTGCTCCTGCAGGACTTCACCGGCGTTCCCTGCGTCGTCGACCTTGCCGCGATGCGCGACGCGATCGCCACGCTGGGCGGCGACACCTCCAAGATCAATCCGCAGGTTCCCGTGAACCTCGTAATCGACCACTCGGTCATGGTCGACGAGTTCGGCCACCCCAAGGCGTTCGAGCAGAACGTCGAGATCGAATACCACCGCAACATGGAACGCTACGACTTCCTCAAGTGGGGTTCCAAGTCGCTCTCCAACTTCTACGCGGTCCCCCCCGGCACCGGCATCTGCCACCAGGTGAACCTGGAAAACATCGCCCGGTCCGTGTGGACCAGCGAAGACCAGAACGGTGAAACGGTCGCCTATTTCGACACCTGCGTCGGCACCGACAGCCACACCACCATGGTCAACGGCCTGGGCGTGCTGGGCTGGGGCGTCGGCGGCATCGAAGCCGAAGCCGCGATGCTCGGCCAGCCGGTTTCCATGCTCATCCCCGAAGTCGTGGGCTTCAAGTTCACCGGCCAGCTGAAGGAAGGTGTCACCGCCACCGACCTCGTGCTGACCTGCACCAACATGCTGCGCAAGCATGGCGTGGTCGGCAAGTTCGTCGAATACTACGGCGAGGGCCTCGCCTCGCTGAGCCTTGCCGACCGTGCGACGCTCGCCAACATGGCCCCGGAATACGGCGCGACCTGCGGCCTCTTCGGCATCGACGACAAGACCATCGACTATCTGCGCCTCACCGGCCGCGAGGAAGAGCAGATCGCTCTCGTCGAAGCCTATACCAAGGAGCAGGGTTTCTGGATGGAGCCGGGTGCGCCCGAGCCGATCTTCTCCTCGACTCTCGAACTTGACCTCTCGACCGTCGTGCCCTCGCTTGCCGGCCCGAAGCGTCCGCAGGACAAGGTGATCCTCACCGAGGTCGACGACGTGTTCAACAAGGACATGGCCGAAACCTACAAGAAGGAGCGCCAGAGCGTTCCGGTCGAAGGCAAGGACTTCTCGATCACCGACGGCGACGTCATGATCGCCGCCATCACCAGCTGCACCAACACCTCGAACCCGAGCGTGCTGATTGCCGCCGGCCTCGTTGCCAAGAAGGCCGACGAGCTGGGCCTGAAGCCCAAGCCCTGGGTCAAGACCTCGCTGGCTCCGGGCTCGCAGGTCGTCACCGACTACCTCAACAAGGCCGGTCTGCAGAAGCACCTCGACAACATCGGCTTCAACCTCGTCGGCTACGGCTGCACCACCTGCATCGGCAATTCCGGCCCACTGGCCGAGCCGATCAGCAAGGCGATCAACGAGAACGGCCTTGTCGCTTCGGCGGTCATCTCGGGCAACCGCAACTTCGAGGGTCGTGTCAGCCCCGACGTGCGCGCCAACTTCCTCGCCTCGCCGCCGCTGGTCGTTGCCTATGCGCTGAAGGGCACCGTGGTCGAAGACTTCACCACCACCCCGATCGGTCAGGGCAAGGATGGCCAGGACGTGTTCCTCAAGGACATCTGGCCGACCAACCTCGAAGTAGCCGAAACCATGGCCGCCTGCGTCGACCGTTCGATGTTCCAGGCCCGCTACGCCGATGTCTACAAGGGCGACGAGCACTGGCAGGCGATCAACGTCGTCGGCTCGGAAACCTACAACTGGCGCGCCGGATCGACCTATGTCGCCAACCCGCCGTACTTCGAGGGCATGGAAATGACCCCGGCGCCGATCAGCGACATCATCGAAGCCAAGCCGCTGCTCATTCTCGGCGATTCGGTCACCACCGACCACATCTCGCCGGCCGGCTCGATCAAGGCCGACAGCCCCGCGGGCCAGTGGCTGATGGAGCACCAGGTCGCCAAGGCCGACTTCAACTCCTACGGCTCGCGCCGTGGCCACCATGAAGTGATGATGCGCGGCACCTTCGCCAACATCCGCATCCGCAACGAGATGGTCCCGGGCACCGAAGGCGGCATCTCGCGCTTCGGCGAAGAGGTGATGCCGGTCTACGACGTCGCCATGAAGTACAAGGAGCAGGGCACCCCGCTGGTGGTCGTCGCCGGTAAGGAATACGGCACCGGCTCCTCGCGCGACTGGGCGGCCAAGGGCACCAACCTGCTGGGCGTTCGCGCCGTCATCGTCGAGAGCTTCGAGCGCATCCACCGCTCGAACCTGGTCGGCATGGGCGTGCTGCCGCTGCAGTTCAAGGACGGCGACACCCGCCAGAGCCTCGGCCTGACTGGCGACGATGCCTTCACCATCAAGGGCGTCGCCACCCTCAAGCCGCGTCAGGACGTCGAAGTCGAAGTGACGCGTCCGGACGGCTCGACCTTCACCTTCACCGCGCTGTGCCGCATCGATACCGCCAACGAAGTGGAATATTTCAACAACGGCGGCATCCTGCAGTACGTGCTGCGTAAGCTGGCGGCCTGATCGCCCCAGCCCGACAGGTAGAGAAAAAGCCCCGTCCTGCACCGCGCAGGGCGGGGTTTTTCATGGGGCGCCTGCCAAACAAAAAGGGCGGCACCGAAGTGCCGCCCTTCCCCCTTGGAACGGGCTTGTGCCGGGTATCAGCCTTCCGACTTGCCCCTTGAGAGGCGTCGTCGGCCGACGACTGTCGCGGCAGCCGCTCCGAACAGAATGAGCATCGGCGGGGCCGGAACCTCGTGCCCGCCCGAACTGGTGCTGGTCGAACCTCCGGAGGACGAGGAACTGCTCGAAGAAGATGAGCTGCTGCTCGAGGACGAGGACGAACTGGAAGAGGACGAGGAACTGCTGCTCGACGAGGAAGAGGAACTGCTGGACCCGCCGCTGGAAGTCGTACCGCCCGACGAACTCGACGAAGAGGACGATGAGGAACTCGACGAAGAAGAGGACGAGGAACTGGAACTGCTGGTCACACCACCGGTGCTGGTCGAAACGTTGCCGGAAGTCGACGACACGTTGCCGGAGGTCGACGACACATTCCCCGAAGTGCTGCTGACGTTGCCGGAGCTGGTCGAGGTCGTCGATGTGACGCCACCCGTGGTCGAGGTCACGCCGCCCGTGGTCGATGTCACACCGCCGCTCGAACTGGACGTCGAGGTCGAGCCGCCCGTAGTCGTAGATGTCAGGCCACCGGTGGAAGTCGAGGTGGAGCCCCCCGTGGTCGTCAGTCCGCCCGTCGAAGTCGAGGTCGAGCCGCCGCTGGTCGTGGAACTGATCACGACGTTTCCGCCGCCGCCACCGCCGCCGCCACCGAAGAAGCCGCCGAAGAAGCCGCCGCCGAAACCGCCCATGGGACCGCCGCCGATCACGACCGGCACGCCGCCACCGCTACCGCCGACCGGCGGTTGGGGGGCTGGCGGGATATAGGGCGGGGGCAGCGGCACCATGGCCACTTCGGGCTGTTCGCAGCAAGTCCGCTTGATGATCTTGCGCACGCGCTTGGTTTCGCGCGGGAGTTCCCTCTTCGCCACCCGCTTGACCGGCTTGGGCTGAGCGACCTTGGCCTGCTTGACCTTGCGGTACTGCACCTCCTTCGAGGGCGTTTCCGCCACGTGGACGGCGCCGCCACCGATGATGGCGCAGCCTGCCGCGCAGGCAGACAATTTCGCAAGGGCCATCCGAACCGACATAAGCGATGCTCTCTTTGTTCCGTCTGGGCATTGCGGCCGCCTGAATGGCTAACCGACCAGTCCATCTGGCACAGAGAACACGCAGAATGCTTAACGCCACAACGGCATTAACCGTGAATCGGGCGTCCCGAACCGGGAAACACGGTTAATTAATCATCAAACCCAAAGGCCTGTACCGAAACGGGACTGCCGGAAGGCAGGTTTGTAAACGTCCCCGACGCTTTTTCGAGCCTAGTCAGTGGATTGGTCCGAATCGAAAAGGCCACCCTGCGGCCCGGCCGGCGGCGTCAGCCCCAGGTGCTTCCAGCCCAGATCGTTGAGGCAACGGCCACGCGCCGTGCGGGCGACGAGCCCGAGCTGGATCAGGTAGGGCTCGATCACTTCCTCGATCGTATCGCGCGGTTCCGACAGACCCGCGGCCAACGTTTCCACGCCGACCGGCCCGCCCTTGTAGATGTCGGCAATCATGTGAAGGTAGCGCCGATCCTGCGCATCGAGGCCGATCGAATCGACTTCGAGCCGGGTCAGCGCGTCGTCGGCGATGGCCCGGGTGATCACGTCGCTTCCCGCGACATGCGCAAAGTCGCGCACCCGGCGCATCAGCCGCCCGGCCACGCGCGGCGTTCCACGCGAACGACGGGCGATCTCGGTCGCCCCGCCCTTGTCCATGCCGATGCCAAGCAACCCCGCGCC
Source organism: Novosphingobium sp. KN65.2 (assembly GCF_001368935.1). Lineage (NCBI taxonomy): Bacteria > Pseudomonadati > Pseudomonadota > Alphaproteobacteria > Sphingomonadales > Sphingomonadaceae > Novosphingobium > Novosphingobium sp. KN65.2. The sequence goes on along the minus strand of NZ_CCBH010000160.1, from coordinate 155,588 downwards.
GCGCGTGACGACGTGTTCCAGTTCGGGCACGGTGTAGAACTGCAGGCGAACGGGAATGCCGAAACGGTCGCGCAAGGGCGTCTGCAGCAGGCCCTGCCGGGTGGTCGCACCGATCAGGGTGAAGGGCGGCAGGTCGATGCGCACCGAGCGCGCAGACGGCCCTTCGCCGATGATGAGATCGAGCGCACGATCCTCCATCGCCGGATAGAGCACTTCCTCGACCACCGGGTTGAGGCGGTGAATCTCGTCGATGAACAGGACGTCGCCCTGTTCAAGATTGGTCAGCAGCGCGGCGAGGTCGCCCGCCTTGGCGATGACCGGGCCGGAAGTGGCGCGAAAGCCCACGCCCAGTTCGCGCGCGACGATCTGCGCCAAGGTGGTCTTGCCCAGACCCGGAGGGCCAAAGAAGAGCACGTGATCCATCGCCTCGCGCCGCGACTTGGCGGACTCGATGAAGATGCGCAGGTTGTCCTTGGCGCCCGCCTGCCCGACGAACTCCTCAAGCGTCTTGGGCCGCAGCGCCGCATCCGCGTCTTCGGCCTGGCGGGAGGAGGAAAGAATGGGATTGTCGGTCATGCCGTGGTCGCTTGGGGAAGAATGGACCCTGAGACAAGTTCAGGGTGATGTGCTGAGGTAAGGTTATGCTTCACCCCGCCGCCCTCTTGAGGGCCACGCGGACGATGGCGTTGAGGTCGGCATCCTCGCCCAGCTCGCCCATCGCGTGGGCTACCGCGGCGCTGGCGATGGCGGGCTTGAAGCCCAGGTTCTGCAATGCGGATACCGCATCGGCGCTGACCGATCCTGCAGGCATCGCAGACGCCGCCAGGCCCGGAGAGCCCGGCGCGCTCGGCATGCCGCCGGCCTTTTCCTTCAACTCGTTGACGATCCGGCTTGCCAGCTTCGGGCCAACGCCATTGGCGCGCGCGACCATCGCGGCGTCGCCACCGGCGCAGGCGCGCTGGAGTTCCTCGGTGTTGAGCGCCGAGAGGATCGCAAGCGCCACCTTCGAGCCAACGCCCTGCACGGCCGTCAGCAGGCGGAACCAGTTGCGCTCCGCCGCGCTGGCAAAGCCGATGAGGCGCTGGTCGGTTTCGGAAACCTGCATTTCGGTATGGACGACCACCTTGTCGCCGCGAATGCCCAGATGCTCCAGCGTACGGGCCGAGCAGTGGACGAGGTAACCCACCCCGTTGACGTCGATGATCGCCCAGTCCGGGCCGGTATCGTCGAGCAGACCTGTAAGCTTGGCGATCATGGTTTGTTCCTATGGCACAAGGGCGAGTCGCGCGGCAAGGACAAAGGCGCAAGAGCCGTGGATCACCGCAGAAGCAATCCGGTGACAAGCCCGCCGGCGAGGACTAAGCATGGCCGCGATGGGGCAAGATCGGGCTGACCGGACATCGGCGCAGGAGCGGTGGAAGCGCGCGTCTTCGGGCTGGAAGCTGCTCGTCGTCCTCACCGCAATCGCCGCGCTGGCCCTGCGGGTGCGCGAATTCTCTCTTTACGACATCGCTTATTCGGATGAGCTGCTCCAGTATCTCGAGCAGGCCAACCGCTTCGTCACCGGACACGGCGTGATCCCCTGGGAATGGCGCGTGGGCCTGCGCAATGCGCTGATCCCGCAAGCGCTGGCCCTGCCGGTCTGGCTCGGCCATGCGCTTGGGCCCGGCACCATGCTGCCCGTGGCGCTTGCCCGCACGGCGTTCCTGGCCCTGAACCTGCTGGTCCTGCCCGCGGCCTTTCGCCTTGGCGCCCTGCACTCGCGCGCCGCCGCGCTGGTGGCGCTCTTCGCAGCGTCGGTCTGGTGGGAGAGCGTGCTGTTCAGCGAGTTGATGCTGGCCGAGAGCCTGGGCGCCGCACTCATGCTGCCGGGCGCGGCTTTGCTCCTCGATCCACGCGCCTCGCGCCGCGCGCTCATGCTCGCCGGGATCCTGCTGGGCCTCGCCGTGCTGGTACGCATGCAATACGCGGTCTTCGCGGCCGTACTGGCGCTGAGCGTCCTGCGCATGGACCGCGCGCGCTGGGTACCGGTCGCGCTCGGCGGCCTCGTCGCGCTGCTGATCGGCGCGGCAAGCGACCTTGCTGCCGGGTTGCCGCCTTTCGGCTGGGTCGTGGTCGGCATTTCGAAGAACATCGGCGAAGGCATCGCCGCGCGCTTCGGCACTTTACCGCCGCTGGCCTATGTCGGGATGCTCCAGCGGCATCTCTGGCCGGTCTTTGCCCCGGTACTGGTGGGCGCGGCGCTGGCCGGCCCGCGCTATCGCCCGCTCATGCTCGCAGCACTGGCCAACCTGATCGCGCACAGCCTGATCGGCCACAAGGAATACCGATTCGTCTGGCTGACGACGCTGACCCTCGTCATCCTGTCCGCCATCGCCCTCGTGCGCCTTGCAGACTGGCTGGCGAATCGGCGCGGACAGGAACCCGGGAACTTGCGCAGCGCCGCCATTCTGTGCGGTGCCATTGCCCTGCTGTCTGCCTTTTCCGCCACCATGACCGGCGGGGCGAGCGCATGGCGCGGAGGCGGCGCGATTCCCCGCCTGGCCGGATTGGCGGCGCAGGACTCCAAGGTCTGCGGCATTGCCGTGGCCTATGAGTTCAAGAGCCACGTCGTGCCCTCACTGCTGCCCCGCCGCGTACCGCTGATGCTGGCGCCCGAAGGTGTCCTGTCCGGCAACCGGCCGCTCTCTCCGGGGCTTGCTGCGGCGGCTGACGCGCTGGTGCTCAACTCGGATACGCCGCTGCCACAGGGATACGAACGCCGCGCCTGCCTCCCGCTCGCAGGGGACAGCCCCTGCCTCTTCGTGCGGGCAGGCTCTTGCACGGGCGATGTTCGAGACAGCTACCAGCAGGCGATTGCCCGGAACGGCTTGTAAGGACCGGCTTACCGTTAGCCCTCAGCGGTGGCTGCCGAGCATATTTGCGTGCGTGATCGCCACGGCGAGAGCGTCGGAGGCGTCCTCTCCGGCCAGCTTCACCCCGGGCAGCAGCACCTTGAGCATGGCCTGGATCTGCGACTTCTCAGCCCCGCCGGTGCCGACCAGCGCCTTCTTGACGACCTTGGTCGAATATTCGGCCACCGGCATCCCGGCGCGTGCCAGCGAGAGCATGGCGACGCCGCGCGCCTGACCGAGCTTGAGCGTGGACTGCGGGTTCACGTTGACGAAGACTTCCTCCACCGCACCCGCATCGGGCCGGTGGTGGAGGATCACGTCGGTCAGGGCCGCGTCGAGTTCGACGAGCCGGTCGGCCATTGCCGCCTTGGCATCGGTGCGGATCTGCCCGTTGGCGACGTGGCTGAGCCGACTGCCCGACTTGGCGACGATGCCCCAGCCGGTGCAGGTCAGGCCGGGATCGAGGCCGATGATGATCATTATGCGGGACCGGCAGGGATCGGGCTTGCGGGCGGAACGCCAAGATCCGCCCGGCGCAAGATCATCCCAGCTGTTCCATGACCTCGTCCGAGATCTCGTAGTTGCCCCAGACGGTCTGGACGTCGTCGTCGTCGTCCAGCGTGTCCACCAGCTTGAGCAGGGTCGAGGCGGTGTCGGCATCGACATCGACCTTGATGTTCGGCTTCCACGCCAGCTTGACGCCTTCGGCCTCGCCGAGCGCCTTTTCCAGCTCGCGGGCGACTTCGTGCAGGTCTTCCACCGCGGTCCAGACCGAGTGGCTGTCCTCGTCGCTTTCCACGTCCTGCGCGCCGGCCTCGATCGCGGCTTCGAGGACCTTGTCCTCATCGCCCACGGAGCCGGGGTACTCGATCAGGCCGAGGCGTTCGAAGCCGTGCGAAACCGCGCCGCTCGCACCGAGGTTGCCGCCGTTCTTGGAGAAGGCGGTGCGCACGTTGGTGGCGGTGCGGTTGCGGTTGTCGGTCAGCGCCTCGACGATGAGCGCGACGCCGCCGGGGCCGTAACCCTCGTAGCGCACTTCCTCGTAGTTCTCGGCATCGCCCTTGCTCGCCTTGTCGATCGCACGCTGGATGTTGTCCTTGGGCATCGACTGCGCCTTGGCCGCGTTGACGGCTGCGCGCAGGCGCGGGTTCATGTCCGGATCGGGCATGCCCATCTTGGCCGCGACGGTGATTTCGCGCGAAAGCTTGGAGAACATCGCCGAGCGCTTTTTGTCCTGCGCGCCCTTGCGATGCATGATGTTCTTGAACTTGGAATGGCCTGCCATGGGTCCGCCCGTGATTTCGTTATGGATCGCCGGGAACCGGTTCCCGGCTGGTAAGATCGCGCGCCCTTACAACAGGCGCATGGCCTAGGGCAACCGCCCCCGACGACCTCAGACGACGACGGCCGTGCCCGAACAGCTGACCATCAGCATCGACCCGCTCTGCCCGATCACCTCGTAGTCGAGGTCGACGCCGACGACGGCATTGCCGCCCAGCTTCGCCGCTTCCGCTTCCATTTCCGCAAGGGCTTCCTTGCGGGCACGCTGCAGTACCTGCTCGTACTTGCCCGAACGCCCACCGACGATGTCGGTGATCGAGGCGAAGATATCGCGGAAGATGTTGGCGCCGACGATCACCTCGCCGGTGACGATACCCAGGTAATGCTGGACCGGGCGACCTTCGACGGCGGGGGTGGTAGTGACGATCATTCGGCTCTCTCCTCGGCGCGTTGCTCGTGGCGCATGCCTAGCGCAAGCCGGGGCCGAGGTCAGCCTCGATCGTCACTGTCCCGCAGCGCGGCGACTGCCGCGCAAGCCGATCAGTCGATGCCGAGCGCGGCCTTGTAGGTGTCGAGAATCATGTCCATTTCGCGGCGGTCGTCGGGCTTCATCTTCCGCAGGCGCACGATCTGGCGCATGATCTTGACGTCGTAGCCCACGGCCTTGGCCTCGTTGTAGACGTCGCGGATATCGTCCGAGATGCCCTTCTTTTCCTCTTCGAGGCGCTCGACGCGCTCGATCAGCAGGCGCAGGCGATCGTCGGTGGTTTCGGCCATGGGATGTCAGCTCCGGAAACTGGGATGGTGAATCGATTGGTCGGGGCTGATAGCCGCAGCCGGAGATTCGGGCAAAGCCGGACCTGTGGAAATTGCAGGCGCGGAAAAAGCCCGCGCGCGACCGGACTGCCGCACGCGGGGCCAGCGATCAGTGCGATCCGCCGTTCTTCTTCAGGCTTTCCTCCATCCGGGCAAGCTGTTCGGACGTCGCCTCGGTCTGGTACTTGTCCTTCCATTCGGCAAAAGGCATGCCATGGATCAGGGCGCGGGCCTCGGCCTTGTCGCCTTCGAAGCCGGCATCGCGAATCCAGTCGGCCAGGCAATTGCGGCAAAAGCCGGCAAGGCCCATCAAATCAATGTTTTGCGCGTCATGGCGCTGCCGGAGATGACGCACCAGCCGACGGAAGGCAGCGGCCGCGATTGCGTCGTCAAGATCTGCGATTTCGTATTCTTCGGTCATATCCCTGCCATTCGTCCTTGGTTTGTAACCTGCCCTTTGCCATATGACCCGGCAACTTCGAAAGAGGCAGAAACGACTTGGCCAATCTCCCCAACCGTCGATCCCCCCATCACCGTGGCATCAAGCGCGCGCGCAAGGTCAAGATCCTGGCAACGCTCGGCCCCGCCAGCCGTGACAAGGAGACCATCGCCAAGCTGCTGAGAGCCGGCGCCGACGCCTTCCGCGTCAACATGAGCCACGGCGATCACGAAACCCACCGCGAAACCATCGCCAATATCCGCGCGGTCGAAAAGGACCTGATGCGCCCGGTCGCCGTGCTGTGCGACCTGCAGGGGCCGAAACTGCGCGTCGGCCAGTTCGAAGGCGGCAAGGCGTTTATCCGCCACGGTGCGCATTTCACGCTCGACCGCAATCCCGAACCGGGCAACGACGACCGCGTCTGCCTGCCGCATCCGGAACTGTTCGGCCTGCTCCAGAAGGGCCAGCGCCTGCTGATCGATGACGGCAAACTTCGCCTCGTCGTCATTCGTGCCGAACCCGACGCGATCCTGTGCAGCGCCGAAGTCGGCGGCCCGATCTCCGACCGCAAGGGCGTGAACATTCCCGACGCGATCGTGCCGGTCCCGGCGCTGACCGAGAAGGACCGTCGCGACCTGGCCTTCGCCGTCCAGGAAGGCGCGGACTGGATCGGCCTCTCCTTCGTCCAGCGCCCCGAGGACGTTGCCGAAGCGCGGCGCCTGATGGGCGGCCACGGCGCGCTGATGGCCAAGATCGAAAAGCCCGCCGCGGTCGAGAGCCTGAACGAGATCATCGAGCTGTCGGACGGCATCATGGTCGCGCGCGGCGACCTGGGCGTCGAACTGAATCCCGAAGAAGTGCCGCCGATCCAGAAGCGCATAATCGAGATGACACGCGGACACGGCAAGCCGGTCGTCGTCGCCACCCAGATGCTGGAATCGATGATCACCAGCCCCTCGCCGACCCGCGCGGAAGTCTCCGACGTCGCCAATGCGGTCTACGATGGCGCCGACGCGGTCATGCTCTCGGCAGAGACCGCTGCGGGCCAGTGGCCCGTAGAGGCCGTGACGATCATGGACCGCATTGCTTCGCAGGTCGAAGGAGATTCGACCTACAACGCGCGCGTCCACCTTGCGCAGACGCCGCCCGACGCGACGACGGCCGACGCGCTTTCGGCTTCGTGCGCGACCATCGCCGACACGCTGCCAATCGAGGGAATCATCGTCTTCACCGGTTCGGGCGGCTCGGCGCGCCGCGTGGCCCGCGAACGTCCGGCCGCGCCGATGCTGGTGCTCACGCCCTCGCAGAAGACGGCCCGTCGCCTTGCCCTGCTCTGGGGCGCGCATACGGTCTCGACACGGGACATCGGCAGCTTCGAGGAGATGATCGCCAAGGGCAAGCGCATGGCCCTGCGCCATGGCTTCGGTGCCGGCGGCTCGCGGCTTGTCACGCTGGCGGGCGTTCCATTCGGCGTTCCGGGCTCGACCAACCTGCTGCATGTCGTGACCCTCACCGGCAACGAACTCGACACGCCGAAGTAAGCTGGACACACCTGTGGCGCTTCATACGCTTTGGATCTTTGCGGTCGCGGTCTTCCTCCTGAGCGCGACCCCGGGACCGAACATGCTCCATGTCCTCTCGCGCAGCGTGGAGCTGGGCGTGAAGCGCACCGTGGCGACGATGGCCGGCTGCCTGCTCGGCCTCGTCACCCTGCTGGCCGCTTCGGCGGTCGGACTGGGCGCCCTGCTCCACGCTCTGCCGGGCGTCTTCACTACGCTTCGCATCGCCGGCGCGGGTTACCTCCTGTTCCTGGCGGTCAAGGCCTGGCGTGCGCCGGTTCGCGAGGACGAGGCCGAAACGCCGGACCTGCGCCCCGAAATCTCTGGGCTGGCGCTGTTCCGCGGCGGCTATGCGATCTCGATCAGCAATCCCAAGGCGATCGTCTTCGCCGCTGCCTTCCTGCCGCAGTTCATCGACCCGGCCCGCCCGCAAGTGCCGCAGTTCGCCATCCTCGTCGGCGTCTTCGCGGTGATCGAGGCGTTCTGGTATTCGGTCTATGCCGGAAGCGGGCGCGCACTCTCGCGCCACCTGAACCGCGCTGGCGTGAGACGCGCATTCAACCGGCTGACCGGCGGACTGTTCGCCGGCTTCGGCCTCTCGCTGCTGGCCTTCCGCGCCGCCTGATGCATCCCCTCCCCCACGAGGAGGAGGGATTCACCGGTTCAACCGCGCGCGCCGAACAGGGCGCTGCCCACGCGTACATGCGTCGCGCCGAGCATCACCGCCGTCTCGAAATCGTCGCTCATGCCCATGCTGAGCCGGTCCAGCCCGTTCTCGGCGGCGATCTTGGCAAGCAGCGCGAAGAAGGGTGCCGCCTCGATGCCGAGAGGCGGCACGCACATCAGGCCGACCACCGGGATCTGCGCCTCGCGCGCCGAGGCCAGCAACGCGGGGACATCGGCAATCGCACAACCACCCTTCTGCTCTTCCTCACCGATGTTTACCTGCACGAAGCAGGGGACCTGCCGACCGAACTTGGCCATCGCCTTGCCCAGCGCCGACACCAGCGAGGGTCGATCCAGCGAATGGATGCAGTCGAACAGCTGCACGGCGTCTTCCGCCTTGTTCGACTGAAGCTGCCCGACGAGATGGAGCTGCAACCCTTCATAGCGCTCGCGCAGTGCGGGCCACTTGGCCTGTGCTTCCTGCACCTTGTTCTCGCCGAATACGCGCTGCCCCTCCTCGATCAGCGGGACGATCCGCTCGGCCGGGTGGGTCTTGGATATGGCGATGAGCTCGACGGCCTCGGGCTTGCGGTGCGCAATCTTCGCGGCTTGCGCGATCTTCGCCCGGACGGTCTGCAGGGGAGTAAGGTCTGGTTGATCCATGGGCCGCTGCTATAGCGATTGCGTGCCGATCCGCTACCCGCCTCTTGCTATGAACCTGCCCGACCTATGGCTGATCAGCGACGAACGCATCGACGCGCAGTTGCCGCACGCGCTTGCACGGCTGCCGCGCGGATCGGGCTTCATCTTCCGCCATTATCGCCTGCCCCCTGCCCGGCGCCGCGCGCGCTTCGAACAGCTGGCGCGCATCGCCAGGAAGCATGGTCATCTCGTCGTGCTGTCCGGTACGCCGCGCGAAGCCAGGCGATGGCGGGCCGCCGGGGCCTACGGAGCCCCGCAAAGGCTCGCGGGCGGCCCCACCGGATTGCGCCTCGCGACCGTTCATTCTCTGCGCGAACTGGCGCAGGCGAACCGCACGCGCGCCGATGCCGTGCTGCTTTCGCCGGTCTTCCCGACCCGCTCGCATCCCGGCGCGCCCCACCTCGGTCTGGTGCGTTTTCGCCTCATGGCGGCCCGCTCATGCATGCCGGTCATCGCCCTGGGCGGAATGAACGCCTATCGGGCACGCTCTGCCCGGATCAGGAAATGGGCAGCGATTCAGGGGCTTGCAAAATCGCCCACAAAGTCGTTCCCGATCCATTCTTGACGGCGAGTCCCGCCAAAGCGCATTATCACGACCTGTAATCAGGGGAATTCCGAATGGCCACACGGCCCATGGCGCCCGGGCGGCGCATCGCCAAGCCGGACTGGCGCGCAGTCCTGAAGCGCAGCCTGCGCCGCGCAACCGAACTGAGCGGTGCCGTGGTCCTGTTCGCGGCCATGACGTTCCTCGCGCTCGCCCTGCTGAGCTATCACCAGACCGACCCTTCCGCCTCGACTGCCGCAGGCGGCGACGTGCAGAACTGGATGGGGGCTGCCGGCGCCTGGGTGGCCGAGCGCGCGCTGTTCTTCTTCGGCCCGGTTGCGGCGCTGTTCGTGCCCCTGCTCTATGTCTTCGCCCGCAAGCTGTGGCTGCTGGTCGAGGAAGACGACAACGAGATCGAGCATTCCAACCAGCGCTGGTGGCGTCCCGTGGGGATGCTGGCCTTCGCGATGGTCCTGGTGGCGACGGTCCTGTCGCTGTGGATCGACGAACCGGGCGGTACCCTGCCCGCGTCCTGGGGCGGAATCACCGGCCTGCTCGGCGCCAAGGCGATCAGCGCCATCGCCGGGTTCACCCCCGAAGCCGTGGGCGGATGGATCAAGCTTGCCCTTGCGCTGGTCTTCCTCGCCGGGGGTATCGCGCTGATCGGCAAGGTCTTCGCCATCGACTGGGTGCGCCTGCTGACCCTGCCCGGCCGTATCGGCCAGGTTCGCGACGCCCTGCCCAAGCCTGCGAAACGCACCGCCGCGCGCGAAACGTCGGACGAGGGCGAAGTGGAAACCGCGAAGCCGGAAGCCCCGGCCCCGCGTGTCGCCGCCCCGGCCCCGCTCAACGAACCGGCCCGCAAGGCCCCGCAGATCGTCGACCCGACGACGCCCGCGCGCCCGGCGCAGCTGGGCACCGGCAGCCAGCAGAAGGACCTGTTCGACCAGTACCAGCTGCCGCCGCTCGACATCCTCGCCGATCCGCCCGCCAATTCCGGCCAGAAGATCGACAAGCTCAGCCTCGAGCGCAACGCGCGCCTACTGGAAACCGTGCTCGACGACTTCAACGTCAAGGGCGAGATCACCGCCGTGCGCACCGGCCCGGTCGTCACCATGTACGAACTGGAACCGGCCCCGGGCATCAAGGCCAGCCGCGTGATCGGCCTGGCTGACGACATCGCCCGCAACATGTCGGCGATCTCGGCGCGCGTCTCCTCGATCCCGGGCCGCACGGTCATGGGCATCGAACTTCCCAACGCCGACCGCCAGATGGTGTCCTTCAAGGAAATGGTCGGCTCGGAAAACTTCGCCCACCACAAGGGCATGCTGCCGATCATCCTGGGCAAGGACATCGCCGGCGAACCCGTCGTCGCCGATCTTGCCACGATGCCTCACCTGCTCGTCGCCGGTACCACCGGCTCGGGCAAGTCGGTCGGCCTCAACTGCATCCTGCTCTCGCTGCTCTACCGGATGACCCCGGCGCAGTGCCGCCTGATCCTCGTCGACCCCAAGGTCCTCGAACTCAAGAGCTACGACGACATTCCGCACCTGCTCTCGCCGGTGGTCACCGAACCGCCCAAGGCCGTGCGCGCGCTCAAGTGGGCGGTCGAGGAAATGGAGCGCCGCTATCGCCAGATGAGCGAGATTTCGGTGCGCAACCTCGCCAGCTTCAACGAGAAGGTCCGCGCCGCCGCGGCCAAGGGCAAGCCGCTGGGCCGCCGCGTCCAGATCGGCTTCGATCCCGAAACCGGCGAGGAACTCTACGAGGAAAACCAGCTCGATTACGAAGTGCTGCCGCAGATCGTCCTGATCGTCGACGAGCTGGCCGACCTCATGGTCACCGTCGGCAAGGAAATCGAAGTGCTCATCCAGCGCCTCTCGCAAAAGAGCCGCGCGGCGGGCATCCACCTGATCATGGCCACGCAGCGCCCCTCGGTCGACGTCATCACCGGCGTCATCAAGGCCAACCTGCCGACGCGTATCTCGTTTGCCGTGACCAGTCGCATCGACAGCCGCACGATCCTTGGCGAACAGGGCGCCGAACAGCTGCTGGGCAAGGGCGACATGCTCTACAAGCCCAACACCGACCCGATCAAACGCGTCCACGGCCCCTTCGTATCGGACGAGGAAGTCGAACACGTCGCCAACTTCTGGCGCACGCAGGGCAAGCCGGAGTACATCGACGCTGTCACCGAAGAGCCCGAGGAAGGCAGCTTCGGCTTCGACGATCTCAACGCCACCGCCTCGGACAATCCCGAGGAGCGCAAGTACCTGCAGGTCTGCCAGCTGGTGTTCGAGAACCAGAAGGTCTCGGTCTCGTGGCTGCAGCGCCAGATGGGCGTGGGGTACAACACCGCGGCCAAGTGGGTGGAGCGCATGGAAAACGACGGCTATGTCGGCCCGGCCAACCACGTCGGCCGCCGCGACATCTATCGCGACGAAAACGGCAACCCGCTGTAAGCTTGCGCTTCTCCTGCAACCCGAAGCAGGACCGCGCAATGTCGTAGCTTCGGCCTGAACCGGGAAATGGGCTCTGAAGACGGTTCAGGGTGATGTAATGACAGGCGCGCCATTTGCGCTAAACCCGACTTCCACACGCAAGCTACCCACCGGAAAGGCCCAGATGGAACAACACGCGCAGGACTTCCTGCTGAGGGACGGCTTCCTGCTGCTCGGCACCGCGCTGATCTTTGTTCTGCTGTTTCGGCGGCTGGGCCTCGGCGCGACCTTGGGTTACCTGCTCGCCGGTGCGATCCTCGGTCCCTACGCGCTCGACCTGATCGGCGACCCGAAGGGCAAGATCGGCATTGCCGAACTGGGCATCACCCTGCTGCTCTTCGTGGTCGGACTCGAACTGGCGCCTCGGCGGCTATGGCGCATGCGGCACGAGATCTTCGGACTGGGCCTGCTGCAGGTCGCGCTTTGCGGCTTGGCCGTATCGGCGGTGATCCATTTCTTCGCCGGCTTTTCCATCGAGGCGTCTCTGGCGCTGGGCCTGCCGCTGGGCCTGTCCTCGACTGCACAGGTCCTGCCGATGCTGCAAAGCGCGGGACGCCTGCATACGCCATTCGGCGAGCGCGCCTTTGCGGTGCTGCTGTTCCAGGATCTCTCGATCATCCCGCTGATCACCATCATCGCGGCGATGAACCGCAATCCCAACCTGCCCGAAGGTCCTCCCGGCTGGCAGCTCGCGCTGCTCACGGTCGCCGCCATCGTCGGCCTGATCGCGGCGGGGCGTTTCGTCATCCGCCCGCTGTTCCGCCTCATCGGCAACCTCGGCGAGCGCGAGATGTTCGTATTCGCCGCGCTGTTCACGGTGATCGCCTCGGCGGCGTTGATGCAGTGGCTCGGCCTGTCGACCGCACTTGGCGCCTTCATCGCCGGCGTCATGCTGGCCGACTCGCCCTATCGCCATGAGCTGGAAGCGGACGTCGAACCGTTCCGCTCGATCCTGCTCGGCCTTTTCTTCATGTCGGTGGGCATGATGCTCGACCTGTCCGCCATCGCCGAGCGTCCCCTGTTCGTGGCCGCCATGGCCACAGCGCTGATCGCGGTGAAGGCGACCATCATCTTCGCCCTGGCCCTGGCCTTCCGGATGAATTGGCGCAGTGCGCTGGCCTTGGGCCTGCTCCTCAGCCAGGGCGGCGAATTCGGCTTCGTCCTTTTCGCGCAGGCGCAGAACGCCTGGCTCATCGAGCCGCAGGCCGCCAGCCTGTTCAGCGCCATCGTCACCCTGTCGATGGTCACCACCCCGTTCCTGATGATGGCAACCCGGCGCATTCGCGAAACCCCGGCGAGCCGGCAGGAGCGCGAGGCCCCGCGCGAGGACGGCGCGAGCGCGCTCGTCGTCGGCTACGGGCGCTTCGGCCAAACCGTGGCCCAGATCCTGATTACCGCCGACATCCAGGTCACGCTGATCGACAACGACATCGAGATGATCGACCGCGCCGGCGCGTTCGGCGCCAAGGTCTATTTCGGCGACGGCACGCGCCTCGACCTGCTGCGACAGGCCGGGGCCGGCAATGCGCAGATGATCGTGTTCTGCATCGACGGCGACCAGCTGACCGAAACATTCCTGCACGCGGTTCACGACGCCTTCCCCGAGGCGCAGATCCATGCCCGCGTCTACGACCGCCGCTCGCTGCTGCGGCTGAAAGACACGCCGGTCAAGTTCATGGCCCGCGAAGTGATCGAATCCGCGGTCGTCCTCGCCCGCTCGGCGCTCGATGGTCTCGGCCTCTCGATCGAGGATATCGACAAGGCCGAGAGCCACTATCGCAAGAACGACAAGGAACGGCTCTCGCTACAGCACGAAGCCGGAGACCTGCGCGTCGCGCGCGATCGCATCATCACCCAGCCAACCCGCTAAGCGCCCCGCGGCGGTCAGGCGCCAGGCACCGCGTATCCTTCGAAGCGCTTGATTCGCCGCAACGAGAAGCTTGTGCGCATCGACGAGACGCCGGGCAGGCGCGCCAGGCAGTCGCGATGGATCCGGTCGTAATGGTCGAGGTCGACCGCAGCGACGCGCAGCTGATAGTCGGCCGCGCCCGACATCAGGTGACACTCGAGGATCTCGTCAAAGTCGCACACGGCCCGCTCGAACCGGTCCATGGCCTCCCGGCTCTGGCTGTTGAGCGTGATTTCGACGAAGACTTCCACCGTCAGGCCCAGCCGCCGGGCATCGACCCGCGCGGCATAGCCGAGGATCATCCCCTGCTCCTCCAACGACCGGATACGGCGGTGGCAGGCGGAGGAAGACAGGTTCACGCGTTCGGCCAGATCGGCGATCGAACGCGATGAATCTGCCTGTAGCGCCGAAAGCAAGGCGCGATCCGCTCTATCCATGGGAAAATTTCCCTACAATTACCTTTGTTTGGGCTATTATCCCATAAATCCCGCCGTGCAAGGGCAAATTTGGTGAAACATTGCTCGGGAATGGGTGTATTTTCCATCGCACCAAGTTTACCGTATTTTTTGGAGTTGGATCATGCGCGTCGGTACCGTCCGGGAAATCAAGAACCACGAATATCGTGTCGGCCTCACCCCTGAGAGCGCCCGCGAGCTTGTCGCTAACGGCCACGAAGTGTGGGTGGAAAAGTCGGCCGGTCTCGGCATTGGCGCCGCTGACAGCGCCTACGCCGCTGCCGGTGCCAAGATCATCGACACCGCCGCCGAAATCTTCGCCGGTTGCGAGATGGTCGTAAAGGTGAAGGAACCGCAGGCCGTCGAGCGCGCGATGCTGCGCGAAGGCCAGATCCTCTACACCTACCTGCACCTCGCGCCCGATCCGGAGCAGACCGCCGACCTCGTGAAGTCGGGCGTCACCGCGATTGCCTATGAAACCGTCACCGGACCGGGCAATTCGCTGCCCCTGCTCAAGCCGATGAGCCAGGTCGCGGGCCGCATGTCGGTCCAGGCCGGCGCCACCGCGCTGGAGAAGGCCCACGGCGGTCGCGGCGTTCTGCTCGGCGGCGTTCCGGGCGTGATGCCGGGCAAGGTTGCAGTCATCGGCGGCGGCGTCGTCGGCTTCAACGCCGCGCAGATGGCCGTTGGCCTCGGTGCCGACGTCACCATCCTCGACCGTAGCCCCGACGTTCTCGAACGCCTCGGCATCTACTTCGAAGCCCGCGCCAAGACCCGCATCGCGAGCACAGCCAACCTCGCCGAGAGCGTTGCCGACGCCGACCTCGTCATCGGCGCGGTGCTGATCCCCGGCGCCGCCGCTCCCAAGCTCGTCACCCGCGAGATGCTCGGCACGATGAAGCCGGGCGCGGTGCTCGTAGACGTCGCCATCGATCAGGGCGGCTGCTTCGAAACGAGCCGTGCGACCACGCATGCCGAGCCGACCTTCATGGTTGACGGCATCGTTCACTACTGCGTTGCCAACATGCCGGGCGCCGTCGCGCGCACCAGCACTTATGCACTCAACAACGTGACCCTGCCCCACGCGCTGGCGATCGCCAACCTGGGCTGGAAGCAGGCGCTGGCCAACGATCCTCACCTGGCCAACGGTCTCAACGTGCACGCCGGCCAGATCACCTACGAAGCCGTCGCCACCGAACTGGGCTACGACTACACGTCGCTGAAGACCGTCCTCGGCTAAGAAGAATTATGAGAAATTAACCGTATTTTCAGCGGACTCCGGCATTCCTTGCGAATGATCCGGAGCCGCTGGAAATTGCTGGTAAGTCTGCTCCTGCTCTTATGGGCAGGACAGGCCCCAGCTGCGCCGGTCGCCGACGAATTCCCCATCGGCTCGACCTGCTTCGCATCCGGCACGCTGGAAACGAACTACCGCGACATCGCGCAGGATCGCTCTCGCTGGCACTGCCAGCCCGGCGATGCCTCCATCGTCGACCAGCGATCTTTCATCCGCTTCGACATGAACGGGCGCAAGGCAATCGAAAGCCCCGTCCTGACCACCCGCCTGACGCTGTTCTCGGCGATGCGCATTACCGCCATCGGCACCCTCGGCGAAAACCGCAGCCTCGCCTACAGTCGTGACGAGGTCTCCTTCGCCACCAATGACTGGCTCATGCGCGCGCGCTTGCCCCTCCTGTCGCAGCCGGTAGCGGCCTATGTCGTCGAATTCGACTTGCCCCGCCATGTCGGCGTGCTGACCGGCGCAACCATCGCCCCTGCCCCAAAGGCCCTGGATGTCGGACGCTCCGAGCTGATCATCGCCTGGCTTTGCGGCCTGCTGTGCGTTCCGCTCGTCCTCAACTTCGCGTTCTTCCGGGTGCTGCGCCAGCGCTTCGTGCTCTGGCACGCGGCAGCAGTGCTGTTCATGCTGATCCAGACCCTGGTGAGCAGCGGCCTGATCAATCGCTTCTTCTCGCTGTCGATGATGGAATTGTGCGTGCTGTCCGCCGGGAGCTGGGGACTGGCGATCGCCACTGCATCGCTGTTCATCAGCGACCTGATCGAACCGGGCAAGCTGGACCGCATCCAGGTCCAGTCGCTGCGCTGGCTGGGACCCTGGGTCCTTGCCTGGAGCTACGTATATCTCTTTGCCAGCGACCCGATCCGCCCGCTCTCCGCACAAGCCTATCTCGCCAGCTACGTGCCCGCGATCCTCGTCTTCGCCTGGGTCTTCACGACCGCAGCCAGCCGCGGCAGCCGGGCGATACTGTTCCAGATCGTCGCCTGGGCGCCGATGATGCTGACCGGCGCCCTGCGCATCGTTTCCGCGCTTGGCCTGTTCGAAGTGCCGATCGAACTGATGCTCGAGCAGCACATCTCGATCGGCTTCGAAGTCGTGGTCACCTCGATCGGCGTGGCCGACCGCTTCATGGCGATCAAGCGCCAGCGCGACCATGCTCTCGCCCATACCAAGATCTTGGAAGGCCTGGCGGCGCGCGATCCGCTGACCGGCCTGTTCAACCGGCGCGGGATCGAGGAACGCTTCGACGAGCTGACCGAAGAAGGCTTCGCAACGATGGCCCTGCTCGACCTCGACCACTTCAAGGTGATTAACGACACCATGGGCCATGCCACCGGTGATGCCGTACTGCAGGCGGTCGCCGTCGCGCTCGGGGCGGACGAGGATACCCTGGCGGTGCGCATCGGCGGCGAGGAGTTCCTGCTGCTCCTGCGCGGCAAGGACGGTCCTGAGCGCGCGGAGCGCCGCCGCAAGTCGATTCCCGCGCGCATTGCCGCGGAAATTCCCGGCCTCGACCGCCTGGTCACAGCCAGCATGGGCATGGTCACCTGCACGTCGCCCGTGCGCTTTTCGGAACTCTACAGCCGCTGCGACCATCTGCTCTACGAGGCCAAGGCCGCGGGCCGGAACCGGACCGAACGCGTGACCATGACCCCGAAACCGGCACGCGAGTCCGGCGCAACCGTCGTCAGTCTGCGCTGAAGCAGTCGACCACTTCGGCCGGAACCCGCATGATCCGGCCACTGGCAATGTCGATCATCGCCCATGTCGTGCGCGCCGATACGATCACCTTGCCCTTCGCATTGCGAAAGTCGACGCAGCGGTCGAAACGCGCCCCGCTCGGCCCATCGGGAATGAAGGTCTCGGCAGTCACGCTCTCGCCTTCGCGGATGTTGCCACGATAGTCGATCTCGTGGCGGGTCACGACCCAGGCGTAACATTCCTGGTGCTCGGGACGCGCATCGGCTTCCCAATGCGCGGTCGCAATCGCTTCCATCCACTGCACCCAGACCGCATTGTTGACGTGGCCCATCACGTCGATGTGCCCCGCCTCGGCGGTAAAGGTGCAGGTGAACCGGTCGCTCAAACCTCCACTCCGAGCTGCCACAGGATAAAGGCGAATTCTTCAGCGGTTTCCTTCAGGCTTTCGAACCGGCCCGACTTGCCGCCGTGCCCGGCGCCCATGTTGGTCTTGAGAATCAGCTCGTTGCCGTCGGTCTTGAACTCGCGCAGCCGTGCAACCCACTTCGCCGGCTCCCAGTACGTCACGCGCGGGTCATTGAGGCCGGCAGTGACCATGATCGGCGGATAGGCTTGCCGCTTGACCTGGTCGTAAGGGGAATAGCTCAGGATCAGTTCGAAGGCGGCCCTGTCTTCGATCGGATTGCCCCACTCCGGCCATTCGCCCGGCGTGAGCGGCAGGCTTTCGTCGAGCATCGTGTTGAGCACGTCGACGAAAGGCACGTGGGCGACGACTGCCCCGAACAGTTCGGGATCGGAATTGACCACCGCGCCCATCAGCTCGCCCCCAGCCGAACCGCCCGAGATCGAGATCTTGCCCGGCGCCGTGTAACCGCGCTCGACGAGGCCCCTGGCAACGTCGACGAAGTCGTTGAAGGTGTTGGTCCGCTGCTCCAGCTTGCCTGCCTTGTACCAGGCGCGGCCAAGATCGTCGCCGCCGCGGATATGGGCGATGGCGAAGGCAAAACCGCGATCGACCAGGCTGAGGCGTGAGGTCGAGAACCCCGGCTCGATGGCGAGGCCGTACGCGCCGTATCCGTAAAGGTGCAAAGGCCCCGCCCCGGTCCGGTCACGGCGATAGACCACGCTCACGGGAACCGCGGTGCCGTCGCGCGCGGTGATTTCCAGTCGCTCGGTCGCATAGAGCGATGCATCGTAGCCCGAAGGGATTTCCTGCACCTTGAGCGTCTCGAGCGTACGCGCTGCCACGTCGTAGTCGTAGACCGTCGCCGGGCTGACCATCGATTCGTAGCTCAGCCGCAAGGTATCCATGTGCCATTCGGGATTGTTCGAAAGGCCCGCCGAATAGCTCGCTTCGGGAAAATGGATCGGCTCGACGCGTGCCGGATCGTCGTAATGGCGCACCTCGATCTGGTCGAGACCGGCGCGGCGCCCCTCGATCACGTAGAAGTCGCGGAACAGGTCGACGCCGGTCAGGTAGAAGTCGTCCGATCCCTCGATCAGCGTCGTCCATTCGCCCGGATTGTCCAGCGGCGCGGTGGCAAGGCGGAAGTTTTCGTGCGTGTCGTTGGCATGGATGTAGAGCACGCCCTCGCGCTCATCGACATCGTACTCCACGCCCTTGCTGCGCGCCTTCACCAGGATCTGCTCGCCGAGCGGATCGTCGGTCCGCACCAGTCGCGCCTCGCTCGTCTCGTGGTCGCTGGTGCCGATGATCAGCCAGCTTTCGTTCGACGAGAGCGAGGAGCCGACGCGGAAACCGTCGTCGCTCTCGTGATAGAGTTCCACGTCCTTGTCGAGCGGATCGCCCAACCAGTGCAGGCGGGCATTGTCGGTGCGCCACTGTTCGTTGGCCAGCGAATAGACGAGGCCCCTGTCATCGCCGACCCAGACCAGCGAGGACAAGGTGCCGGGGATCTCGTCAGGCAGCAATTCCCCGGTTTCGAGGTTCTTGATCCGCGCGGTGAAGCGCTCCGATCCGTTGTCGTCGAAGGAATAGGCCAGCAGCGTCCCGCCCTTGCTGACCGAGATCGCGCCGAGGCTGAAATACTCCTTGCCCTCGGCCAGCGCGACTTCGTCGAGGATCAGCTGGTCCTCGCCGCCGGCCACGGGCCTGCGCCACCACTTTTTGTACTCGGCGCCTTCCTCGAACTCGATCCAGTAGAGCCAGTCACCGTCCTTCTGCGGCACCGATTTGTCGGCTTCCTTGATCCGCGCGCGCATTTCCTTGAACAGCGTGTCGATCGCGTCCTTGCGGTCGGCCATCCGCGCCTCGAACCAGCGGTTCTCCGCCTCCAGGTGCGCCAGCACCTCCTTGTCTGTGACCTGCGGATATCCGGGGTCGCGCAGCCAGGCGTAATCGTCGGAGACGCTCAGCCCGTGGTGCGTGACGGAATGCGGCTTCTTCGCCGCCTGTGGAGGACCTGCAACGGTCTGGGTGGAATCTGCCATGTCTCGCATCTATGTTGGCGCAATGCCCCCCGCAAGTCGGATACCGAAACCATGTTGATGAATACCCATGAAGCGCGCCTCGATGCGCTGCGCAAGGAACTCAAGTCGCGCGGCCTCGATGGCTTCGTCATCCCGATCTCCGACGAACACATGAGCGAGTACGTGGGCGGCTATGCCCAGCGCCTTGCGTGGCTGACCGGCTTCGGCGGCTCGGCCGGAACCGCCGTCGTGCTGACCGATCCCTCGCTGCAACCGGCAGCGGCGATGTTCGTCGACGGCCGCTATACCCTGCAAGTGCGCGACCAGGTCGACGGGCGCCTCTACGCCTATGAAAGCGTGCCGCAGACCAGCATCGCCAAGTGGCTGGAAACCCACGCCCCGCATGGCGCGAACATCGGCTACGATGCCTGGTTGCACGGCAAGCGCTGGGTGGAAGCCGTCGACAAGGCACTTGCCGCCAAGGGCGGCAAGGTCACGCCGGTCGAAACCAATCCCATCGATTCGATCTGGGAAGACCAGCCCGCGCCATCCCCGGCCCCGGCGCTCGTCCATCCCGACGCGTTCACCGGCCAGGCAAGCGAGGCCAAGCGCGGCGCGGTTTCCGAATGGCTCGGCGAACGCCGTCTCGATGCGACGGTGATCACCGCTCTCGATTCAATCGCCTGGCTGCTCAACATTCGCGGTACCGACGTCGAGCGCACGCCGGTGGCGCTGTCCTACGTGATCGCCCATGCCGACGGCACCGCAGACCTGTTCATCGCCGAAGAGAAGGTTACGCCCGAACTGCGCCAGCACCTTGGCAATGCCGTACGCATCCAGCCGCGCGACCGGTTCGTCGCCGGACTGGAAGGCCTTTCCGGCAAGCGCGTCGCCGTCGACCCCGAGCGCGCCGTCAGCGCTATCTTCGAGAGGTTGCGTATCGGTGGCGCGGAAGTGGTCGAAGAACGCGACCCCACCGTACTGCCCAAGGCGATCAAGAACCCGGTCGAACAGCAAGGCCACCGCGACGCACAGGCCCGCGACGGAGCTGCCGTGTCGCAGTTCCTGCACTGGCTCTCGGTCGAGGCGCCCAAGGGCGCGGTGAGCGAAATGGCTGCGGCCGACCGGTTGCAGGCCTTCCGCCAATCCTGCGGCGACTTGCGCGACCTTTCGTTCGACACGATTTCCGGCGCCGGTCCGAACGGCGCAGTGGTACACTACCGCGTCTCGGAAGAAACCAACCGCACGCTCGAGCCGAACAGCGTCTATCTCGTCGATTCCGGCGGCCAATATCCGGATGGCACGACCGACATCACCCGCACGGTCTGGGTCGGCCCCGGCGAGCCACCGGCAGAAGTGAAAGACCGCTTCACCCGGGTCCTGAAGGGCCATGTCGCGCTGGCCCGCGCGGTCTTCCCGCAAGGTACCGCCGGCAGCCAGCTGGACGTGCTGGCACGCCAGTTCCTCTGGGCGGCCGGGCTCGACTATGCCCATGGCACCGGTCATGGCGTCGGCTCGTTCCTCTCGGTCCACGAAGGGCCGCAGCGCATCGCCAAATCGGCGGGTGGCCAGGCCGGAACCGACCAGTCGCTGATGCCCGGCATGATCATCTCAAACGAGCCGGGTTACTACAAGACCGGAGAATACGGCATCCGCATCGAGAACCTCGTGCTGGTGGAACCGCGCGAGATCGATGGCGCGGAAGGCGAATTCTACGGCTTCGAGACGCTCACCCTGGCCCCGATCGAGCGCCGCCTGGTCGATACCGCCCTGTTCACCCGTGACGACCTGGCATGGTGGAACGCCTACCATGCCCGCGTTCTCGACGTGGTCGGCCCGCAGCTCGAAGGCAGCGCCAGGACCTGGCTCGAAGAACAGTGCGCACCGCTTTGAGCATTTGACGGCTTGCCGTGACGGCGCCCGCTTGCTTCACTCCCCCGGTCCTGCCGATCGCCCGATCGAAGGCAGGGCCGGGAGAATGACCGATGTCGCAAGCCCATAACCTGCACGCCAACCCGATCCATCTCGGGCTCGGGGCCCGGGCCGAGGCCCAACCCGCCTTTACCGGCCTCGAATGGTACGAGGCCTATGCCGCGCGCACCCTTGCCGATGGCGCAGAAGGCCGGCTTGTCGCCCTCCACGATTTCTCCGGCGACTGGACTTCGTGGGAAGTCCATCCCGAGGGCGACGAAGTCGTCGTATGCACGGCCGGTGAAATGACGCTGATCCAGGAGCGCGAGGATGGGTCTACCACTTCGCAGGTTCTTGCCGCGGGCGAATATGCGATCAATCCCGCCGGGACCTGGCACACCGCCGACATTGCCGGGACCGCCACGGCACTGTTCATCACCTGCGGCTTCGGCACTCTCCACCGGCCCCGCTGAATCCTTGCAAGCTCATGAATGGGCCCGGCCAACTGAGACAATTCGCGACAATAATCGCCCATCCCGGCATAACTGCGCGACAAGCGCTATCTAGAAGGGGCACAAGAAAGTCGCGGGGTACGATCTTCCCCCTCCCTTCCCCCGCCCCGCGACTTTCGCCCCATTTTCGGGAGCAGCGAGGAGAGAATACATGACCAGGTTCGCAAAGGTGTCGCTTGCGATATCCGCCGCTACACTTGCCATCGGCGGCGTTGCCTATGCGCAGATGCCCCATGGCAATTCGATGATGGACACAGACGGCGACGGCGTCGTGACCCGCGCCGAGGCGCAGGCCTCGGCGGCCGCGATGTTCGCCCGCATGGACGTCAACAAGGACGGCAAGCTCGACGAGGCGGATCGTGAGCTGCGCCACACCGAAATGAAGACCCGCATGTTCGAAATGATGGATGCCAACAAGGACGGCAGCATCTCGAAGCAGGAATTCATGGACGCCAGGCACCCCGGCCCTGACGGCATGGGCGGTCCCGGTGGCCCCGGAATGAATGGCCCCGGAATGGACGGCCCCGGAATGGATGGCCCCGGCGGTCCCGGAATGAAGGGCCATCACGGCAAGCATGACTGGCATCGCGGCGGCATGGCGATGATGAAGATGGCCGACACCAACAACGACGGCGCGATCTCGCAGGCCGAGTTCGAGGCCGCCTCCGCCAAGCACTTCGACATGATGGACGCCAACAAGGACGGCAAGGTCACCAGGGAAGAACGCAAGGCCGCGCGTGACAAGATGAAGGCGCAATGGCAGTCGAAGAAGGCGCAGAAGACGAGCGCCGACAACTGAATGGCCGGCGCGGAAGAAGGATTGCAATGAACGATACCGCGCCACCCAAGCTGCTCCTCGTCGACGACGAGGCAGCCCTGCGCGAGCCCCTGGCCGAGTACCTCTCGCGCCAGGGGTTTGCCGTGAACCAGGCGGTCAGCGCCGCCGAGGCCCGCAGCCGCCTGCGCGAAGAAAAGCCCGATCTGGTCCTGCTGGATATCATGATGCCGGGCGAAGATGGCCTGTCGCTGTGCCGCCACCTCGTCGAAGCGCAGGACCTGCCGGTCATCTTCCTGACCGCGCGCGGCGAAGCTACCGACCGCATCGTCGGGCTGGAAATCGGCGCCGACGATTACGTCGTGAAACCATTCGAGCCGCGCGAACTGGTTGCACGCATTCGTAGCGTACTGCGCCGCTCCTCGCGCGCACCGACCGCCCCGGTCGAGAACGAAGCACTCTTGTTCGAGGGCTGGCATCTCGATCCGCTCAAGCGGCGCCTGACCGATGCCGAAGGCGCTGTCGTTGCCATTTCCTCGGTCGAATTCCGCCTCCTGATGGCGTTCCTCGAACATCCGCGTCAGGTCCTCAACCGCGACCGCCTGCTCGACATGGTGCAGGGCCGCGAAGCGCACCTGTTCGACCGTGCGGTGGACAACCAGGTCAGCCGCCTGCGCCGCAAGATCGAGGTGGACAGCCGCAATCCGCAGTTGATCCAGACGGTCTGGGGTGGCGGCTACATGCTGGCCACGGACGTGAAACGCGTACCGCTCGACGCCGAATGAAGTTCCTCCAGCCCCGCAGCCTGATGGGCCAGATGCTCATGGCCGTGGCCGCGGCCCTGCTGCTCGTTCAGGGGCTTGGCGCCGTGCTCGTCTATCGCGCCCAGCGCGAAGGCTACGAAACCGGCATGCTCAATGCCGCCGCCTTCCGCCTCATCGCCGAAACGCGGGGGCCGCAATGGGTCGCACGCAAGTTGCGCAAACAGGAGGACGCGCCATTCGGCGGTCCTCCTCCGCGTGGCTTCCCCCTCGAGTTCTCGACGCAGCTTCCCATCGATGCACGCGAAATCCGTGACGAACGCGCACAGGAGCGACTGCACGAAATCCTGCATGATCAGGACTTTCCCGAATCGGACATCATCGTCGTTCATCGCGCGGTCGGCCAGGACCCGATCGCGCGCCTGGGCATGGTCATGCGCGGCCGCGCCCATCATCTGGAACCGGAGGAAATCGCCAAGTCGATGGACGACCACCTGCTGGTCGTAGCAGTCAGGCCCAAGCAGCGCGACAACTGGATGATCGTAAGGGTGCGCACGCCTCGCGCCATGAACATCCTGCTCATACCGATCGTTCTGCAGACCCTGTTCATCTACGTGGTGCTGGTCGGCGCAGTGGCCCTGATCCTGCGCCGGATCACGCGCCCGCTTGCCGCCCTGACCAACCGCGTCGAGCGCTTTTCCATGACGCAGGACGCCGACGGACAGCTCGAGCCATCGGGCCCTGAGGACATGCGCCGCCTGATCGTCGCCCACAATGCCATGGAGGCGCGCATTGCCGCCATGCTCGATGAAAAGGACGTCATGCTCGGCGCCATCGGCCACGATCTCAAGACTCCGCTTGCCGCCCTGCGCGTTCGCATCGAATCGGTACAGGACGAAGGCGAACGCTCCCGTATGGCCATGACCATCGAGGACATCGTGCGCACGCTGGACGACATCCTCTCGCTCGCCCGCGTCGGCAGGCCCAGCGATCCGCGCGAACGCACCGAGCTTTCCGCCCTGGTCGCCTCGGTGGTCGAGGAATACGAGGATCTTGGCGATCCGGTCGAGCTGGCCGACAGTGAGCGCATCGTCCTCGAACTGCGATCGACCTGGCTGCGTCGCGCCATGCGCAACCTGATCGACAATGCCCTGCGCTACGGAGAAAGGGCGAGCGTCTCGCTCAAGCGCGAGGGCAACCTCGCCGTCATCCGGATCGAGGACGAAGGCCCGGGCATTCCGGAAGACACCATCGACGCGATGATGGACCCCTTCACGCGCGGCGATCCTTCCCGCAATTCGCTGACCGGCGGCGCCGGCCTCGGCCTGGCGCTGGCCCGCGCCATTGCCGAACAGCACGGTGGCGCCCTCAGCCTGTCCAACCGCCGCTCTGCCAACGGCACTGTCGAAGGGCTCAGCGCGCGGATCGCCATTCCGGTGAGCTGAGCGCGGCACCGATCGGACCTGACGCAGACTGGGCCTCGACCTAAACGCGGGCAACCGCCCCCGCATCGTGCTAGCGCATCAGGCCACCGATCAGGTTGCGCGCGAAGCGGCCGATCCCCGGAATCCCGATGGCCTTCTCGATCGTGTTGCCGATCGTACCGGCCGCCGCGCTGGCGGCCGACGCCTTGGGATTCGCCCGGCTCTTCTTGCCCTGCAGGGTCTGGGCGAGGATCGATCCGGCGCTGGCGGCGGCGGCACCGGCAGCGGCCTTGGCGACCTTGCCGCCCAAACCGTCCCAAAGGCTTGGGCTGCGTCTTTCGCGCTTGCGGACTTCGGCTTCGCCCCGTTCGGCCACTTCCTCGGCCGTGACGGCGGCATCCGCGGCTTTCGCGGCCAGCACTTCCTCGGCGCTCTCCCGGTCCACGCGGGAATCGTACTTGCCCTCGCACGGGCTGATCGACTGAATGATCGCCCGCTCCTTCTCCGACACCGGACCGAGGCGTGAACGGGGCGGGGCGATGAGCGTGCGCTGGACGATAGTGGGCGCGCCGTCCCCGTCGAGCGTCGAGACCAGCGCCTCGCCGACCTTGAGCTCGGTGATTGCGGCCTCGACGTCCAGCTCGGGATTGATCCGGAAGGTCTCTGCAGCCGCCTTGATCGCCTTCTTGTCGCGTGGAGTGAAGGCGCGCAGCGCATGCTGGACGCGATTGCCCAGCTGCCCCGCAATGTCCTCGGGAATGTCGATCGGGTTCTGGGTCACGAAATAGACGCCCACGCCCTTCGAACGGATCAGGCGCACAACCTGCTCGACGGTGTCCTGCAGGGCCTTGGGGGCATCGTCGAAGAGCAGGTGCGCTTCATCGAAGAAGAAGACCAGCTTGGGTTTTTCCGGATCGCCGACTTCGGGCATGGCCTCGAACAGTTCGGACAGCAGCCAGAGCAGGAACGTCGCATAGAGCTTCGGGCTGCGCATCAGCCGGTCGGCGGCCAGCACATTGATATAGCCGCGCCCCTGCTCGTCGCAGCGGATGAAGTCCTGGATCTCCAGCGCCGGTTCGCCAAAGAACTGCGCCGCCCCCTGGCTGTCCAGCGCCAGCAACTGTCGCTGGATCGTACCGACGCTGGCCTTGGTCACATTGCCGTATTTTGCCGAGAGTTCCGCCGCGTTCTCAGCCGTGTAGGCCAGCATCGACTGCAGGTCCTCAAGGTCGAGCAGCAGCAGACCCTGTTCGTCGGCATAGCGGAAGACGATGTTGAGCACGCCTTCCTGCGTGTCGTTGAGATCCATCAGCCGCGCCAGCAGCAGGGGTCCCATTTCCGAGATCGTGGTGCGGACCGGATGGCCCTGCTCGCCGTAGATGTCCCAGAAAACCGCCGGATTGTCGGAGTAGGCATAATCGGCAAGGCCGATTTCCTTCGCCCGGCTCTCCAGCTTGTCGGCATGCTTGAAGGTCGGGCTGCCCGGCATCGAGATACCCGAAAGGTCGCCCTTCACATCGGCCATGAACACCGGCACGCCTTGCGCGGAGAACTGCTCGGCGATGGTCTGGAGCGTCACCGTCTTGCCGGTGCCCGTCGCTCCGGCGATCAACCCATGGCGGTTCGCCCTGCCCAGCCGCAGCGCCTGTCGGTTTCCATCGGCACCAAGTCCCAGAAAGATATCGCTCATTGCCGGTCCCGGGCTCCCTTGTTTCGCCAGTCTGCCTCCAGTGATAAGGCTGCATTTCCCCGAGTGCGAGAGGGTTTTTGCCAGCCGGCGATTGCGCGGCTAAAGGCGGGGCGAAACACGCACCATGACACGTCCATTCGTCCTTCTCGATGACGCCCGCACCCTGGGCGCAGCCGCAGCCCGGCTCTACCGCGAACCGCTCGAAATCGTCGAGGCGCGTCGGGCGCAGGATGTCGCCCCCGCGCTGGAACGCCTCGAAGCCCTGCAGCGCGAAGGCCGCCACCTGGCCGGGTACATGGCCTACGAGGCCGGTCTTGCTCTGGAGCCGCGGCTCGCCGGGCTGCTTCCCGAACGCACGGGCTCTGCCGGACCGCTCGTATGGTTCGGCGTCTTCGCTGGTTACGAGACCATCCCCGCTGCAGACGTTCCGACCTGGCTTGCCTCGTGTGCGCCGGACGATGCCGCCGCGATCGGTCCGCTCGACCCCCAAGTCGCGATCGGGGACTATGAGCAGGCGTTCGACACCCTGCATGGCGCGATCGGCGACGGCGACATCTACCAAGCCAACCTGACAATGCCGCTGGAGGGTCCGTGGCGCGGCGATCCCTTCGCGCTCTACGCCGCGATCCGCCCGGCCGCCGGTGCCGGATACGGCGGGCTGATCCACGACGGCAGTCACTGGATCCTGAGCTTTTCGCCCGAACTGTTCTTCTCGCTCAAGGGCGGTTCTGTCCGGGTCAAGCCGATGAAGGGCACGCGCCCGCGCGGCCGCGACGAGACCGAGGACCAGCACCTGCGCGCGGAACTGGCGGCTTCCGAAAAGGACCGCGCCGAGAACCTCATGATCCTCGATCTCATGCGCAACGACCTTTCGCGCGTGGCCGAGGCCGGGTCGGTCCGGGTCGAAGATCCCTTCATGATCGAGACCTACCCGACCGTTCACCAGATGGTATCCTCGGTCGGCGCGACGCTCGCCCCCGGCAAGGGCGCGGTCGACGTGCTGCGCGCGCTGTTTCCCTGCGGCTCGATCACCGGTGCGCCCAAGATCCGGGCGATGGAACTGATCGCGCAAGTCGAACGCCACGTGCGGGGCCCGTATTGCGGCTCGATCGGCCGGATCGAACCCTCTGGCGATGCCGCGTTTAATGTGGCAATCCGCACCTTGCGGCTCACTCCCGGCGAAAATGGCGGGGGCAGAGCGGTGCTAGGGGTCGGATCGGCAATCGTTGCCGATTCGCAAGCGCTTCCCGAGTGGCGGGAATGCCTGATCAAAGGGGGTTTCGTGCGAGAGTCGGAAGCGCGTCATTCGGGTGGGACAAGCTCGCCCGCGAGCTTCGATCTGATCGAGACCATGCGCTTTACGCCGGAAGACGGCATTCCGCTGCTCGAACTCCATCTGGAACGGATCAAGGCGAGCGCCGCCGCGCTCGGTTTCACTTTCGATCGCCACGCCGTGCGCAATGCGATCCAGGCGCTGTGCTTCGACGCCGAGCGACCGGCCAAGCTGCGTCTCGTCGCGGCCCGCAGCGGTGCCTACGCGCTCGAACTGGCAGACGTGACCGAGAGCTTGCCCGAACCGGCAACGGTCGCGGTGCTGCGCATGCCCGTCGACAGCGGCGACTGGCGCCTGCGCCACAAGACCAGCGACCGCGGTTTCTACGAGGCCGGCCTTGCCGCGGCCCGGCAAGCCGGGGCGCACGAAGCCATCTTCCTGCGCGACGATGGCCTCGTCACCGAAGGCTGCTTCACCAACCTGTTCGTCGAGCGCGACGGCAAGCTGCTGACGCCTCCTGCCGATCTCGGCCTGCTGCCCGGCGTCCTGCGGCGCTCGCTGCTCGACGAAGGCCGGGCCGTCGAAGCCAGGCTGACGCTCGACGATCTTGCCGGTGGCTTCTTTATCGGCAACGCCCTGCGCGGCCTCATTCCGGCTAGATTGCTCACCTGATGCACACATCCCTTGCCCTTTCCCGCATCGCCCCGTCCCAGACGACGGCGATGACAGACCGCGCCATCCAGCTTCGCGAGCAGGGCGTCGACATCATCTCGCTTTCGGTCGGCGAACCCGATTTCGCCACCCCGCCCCACGTGATCGAGGCCGCCAAGGCCGCGCTCGATGCGGGCGACACCAAGTACACCGCGGTTGGCGGCACATCGCGGCTCAAGCAGGCCGCCGCGCTGCACTTTGCGCGCGACCTGGGCATCGCGGTGCCTGCCTCGCAGGTCACGGTCAGCGCAGGAGGCAAGCAGGCGATCTTCCATGCCCTGCTCGCCACGATCAGCGAAGGCGAGGAAGTGATCGTGCCCTGCCCCTGGTGGGTGAGCTATCCCGAGATCATCCGCTTCGCCGGCGGCAGCGTCGTGCCGCTCAAGACTTCGGCAAAGAACAACTTCCGCTTCACCGCCGCCGATCTCGAAGCGCAGATCGGTCCGCGCACGCAGTGGCTGCTGCTCAACAGCCCGGGCAATCCGACCGGCGCCTATTATCCGGCCGACATGCTACGCAACATCGGCGAGGTCCTGCGCCGCAATCCGCGCGTCATGGTGCTCTCGGACAACATCTACGCGCCGATCAACTACACCGGCGAGCCGCACGCGACGCTGGCGAACCTGTGCCCGGACCTTGCCGACCGTATCCTGACGATCTCGGGCGTATCCAAGAGCCACGCGATGACCGGCTTCCGCATCGGCGTGGCTGCCGGGCCGGAATGGCTGATCAGGGCGATGGAAAAGCTGCAGTCGCATTCCTCGGGCAACCCCTGTTCGATCAGCCAGGCGGCTGCCGTGGCCGCCTTCGAAGGCCCGCAGGATTTCCTGGCCGAGTGGTGCGAGCGCTTCCGCGCGCGCCGCGACATGGTGGTCTCGGCGATCAACGCCATTCCCGGCCTTTCGACCCCGACGCCCGACGGCGCCTTTTACTGCATGGTCGATGCCGCTCCGCTGATGCAGCGGTTCGGCGACGATACCGGCCTTGCGCTCCACCTCCTCGAAAACGGCGTCGCGATCGTCCCGGCATCGGGCTTCGGCGGCCGTGACGGCTTCCGCATCAGCTTCGCCGCCGACGAGGCCAAACTCACCGAGGCATTGCGCCGCATTGCGAGGGCGCTTGCCTGATGGAAGTCATCTGATGGAACTGGAAATTCTCTTCGAAGACGGCGAAGCGCTTGTCATCGACAAGCCTGCGGGTCTGCCGCTCGACCGCCCCCGCGCCGGCGGGGTAAGCCTCGACAACTATATCGACACGCTCAAACTGGGCTTCCAGCGTGAGCCGATCCCCGTCCACCGCCTCGACCGCGACACCTCCGGCTGCCTGCTGCTGGCCCGCAACCCCAAGGCGCTCAAGCGCTTCGCCGCGGCATTCGAAGAACGGCTGGTGGAAAAGCGCTATCTAGGCATCGTCGACGGCGTCCCGGCCGAGGACGAGGGCACGATCGCCCTGTCGCTCTCGAAAGTGAGCACGGTCAAGGACGGCTGGCGCATGATCCCGGCGCGCAAGGGCAAGCCGGCAGTCACACACTGGCGCAAACTCGATACCCGCGACGGCCTGACCCTCGTGGAGTTCCGCCCCGAGACCGGCCGGACCCACCAGATCCGCGTCCACGCCGCCTCCGGCCTTGGCATGCCGCTGCTTGGCGATCCGGTCTACGGCACCAAGAAAGGCGCCGGTCGCACGATGCTCCATGCCGCAGCGATCACCGTTCCGCGCGGCGAGAAAGACCCCATCGTCGCGGTCGCTCCGCTTCCCGCCGATTTCGCGGCCCTCGGCTTCGTCGACCCCGGATTTGCAGACCCCGGCTCGGCAGACATCGGCCCTGCCGATGAGTGAAGCGGTCGTCGAGCGCGCCAACGCCCTCGTGACCGAGACCTTCATCGCCTCGGCCGGGCCGGGCGGGCAGAACGTCAACAAGGTCGCGACGGCGGTCCAGCTGCGCCTCGACGTCTACGCCCTGCGCCTTGCGCCGCCGGTTTTCGCCCGGCTCAAGCAGCTTGCCGGAAGCCGAATGACCGCCAGGGGCGAACTGGTGTTGACGGCACGCACTTTCCGCACCCAGGAAGCCAACCGCACCGATGCCCGCGAGCGCATGGCCGAGCTGTTGCGCGAAGCGCACCAGCTGCCCGAGAAGCGCGCCAAGAGCCGCCTGAACCGGGTCGGCAAGACGCAGCGCCTCAAAGGCAAGAAGATCCGGGGCGCCGTAAAGGCCGGGCGCGGCAAGGTGAGCTTCGACTGAATAGGTAACGTCTGCCCTTCGCGCGCTACGAGATGTGCCAACCTCGCATCTTTCCCCCTTCGACAGGAACGCGGCAACAGGCGCCTACTTTACTCGGCAACCTCATACGTAGCCGCTTCTGAGGGAGCGTCGGACGACTCCGGTGCCGCCGCAGGAGGCCTGCGCTCATCAAGCATTTCCGCTGCCTGATCGAGGGCGCGGGCCTCGCCGACGGTCACCCCGCCCGGGCCGGGATCGTTGTCGCCCTTGCCGCATCCGGCAAGGGCCAGCACGGCCATCAGCGGGACGAGACTGCGCATGGCCCGGTTCAACCTTCGATGATCCGGGTTTCCGGGTGGTGCTTGTCGAGGTGCTTGCGGATGATCCTCAGATTGCGGCTGTTCGAACGGAACACGAAGTCGAACGCATCGCCTACCAGCGGAACCGCGCCGAGCGCAGTGTCGACGCCGACATTGGCGGTCATCCGCGCCAATTGCCACTTCGACATGCCCAGGTTGCGGGCTTCCCAGACGAGGTACATGCCAAGCGCCGCGCCGATCAGGTCGCCCAGAACGGGCACGAAACCGACAATGGCGTCTAGGCCGACCTTGTAGCGGATGCCGGGCACTTCGAAGGCCCGTTCGAGGACCAGTTCGAGCGCCTCGATACGGCGGCGGATCGACATCGGATCGGTGCCGATCGGCAGTTCCATGTCCATGCGCCGCGCGGTATTCTCTCCGGTCGCCAAGGCTCGGCTACTCCTTCTGGTTGCCTGTGCTCAGCCTCTTATCTGGGGAGCCAGGCCAGGGGCATCAAGGGATGCCACCCCCAGCTGTTGGTCGCAAAGCCATCGACGCTACCGCGCACCAGCGACCAGCGGATCGGTGAACCGAAGGGAATATAGACGTTGTCCGCAGTCAGTTCCGCCTCGGCCTCCGTCATCAGCGCAGCGCGTTCTTCCGGTGTCGCCGCCGCCAGGGCCTCACTGACACGCGCATCCGCCTCCTGCGAACACAGGCCGAATTTTGCACGACAGGACAAGTGGTTAAGATACCAGACGGCGCGCGGATAGCGCGCGACGTCGTCAACCAGCGTGAGATCCGCACTGTCTGCGCTTTCCGCCTTTTCGAGGTGCAGCCCGATCGCCGCGAAATCGTTGCCGAGCTTCTCGAGGAGAATGTCGGAACCTTCCCCCTGCGGCAGCCAGATGCTGATCTGCGGACCGGCTGCCGCTCCGGGGCCGGGCGCGGCCCCGGCCTTGGCGGCCTGCTTGGCCCTGTCGCCGTCCTGCTTTGCGGAAGCCTGCCAGATGCGCACGCGCGCGGCGGCGATGGCGCGTCGCTCGTCCAGCGATTGCTCGCTCCAGCGCTCACCGATGGTGCCGAGATCGCCGTCGAGACTGGGCGTCACGATCCGGGTCGTGGGCTTCCAGCCGCCGAGACGGAACTGCTCGATCAGCGCGTCCCGGTCGATCGCCATGGCCAGCGCCTCGCGATTGGCCGGATCGGCCAGGAAACCCCTGTCGTTCATGACCTGCAAGCCGAACAGGCCGACCACCGGATCGAGCTGGATCGTCCCGCGAAGGATGCCGACCGAGCGGGTCAGCGGGAAATCTTCGATCCGTCCGCCCAGGACGAGGTCTGTCTTGCCATCGTTGAAGCGCTGAACCGCTTCGGGACCGCTGAGCGAGAGCAGGTCGATGTTGCGGGTACGCTTATCCCAGTTCTGGATCTCCGGCAGGCCCAGCGTCGAAGGATCGATCGGCGTCAGCCGCGCGACGTCGCCGATCTTCTTCATCCGCATCGGGCCGTTGCCCTGCTTGTCCTCATAGAGCCCGAGTTCAGGCTGGGCGAGTAGCTGAAGCAGATAGGGCATCGGGCGATCGAGACGGATCTCGACAACCCGGCCCGCCATGACGCGAACTTCGTCGATGCCGGCCAGGTCGAGCGCAAAGGTGTTGCGCCGCAGGGACTTCAGCGCCGTATCGAGCGCCTTCTTTGCCGACTCCGCCGAGATCGGATCTCCCGAGGCCCAATCCCCGTCGCGCAACCGGAAGATATAGCTCTGGCCGTCGTCGGTCACGATCCAGCGATCGGCCAGTGCGGGAATCACGCGTCCCTTTTCGTCGAAGGCGACAAGCCCTTCGACCGTCGCGGCACGAATCAACTGACCGGAGGCGGTCACTTCCTTGCCGGACTGGAACGGATCGTCCGGCTCCCCGATCACCGCCACGTTCAGGGTCGAATTGTCGAAGCCACTGCAGGCGCCCAGAGTCAACGCGACCAAGGGGGCAAGGGCCCGGAAGGCTTTGCGCGTGGGAAGCATGTTTGCCGGACTAATCGATTTGCGCCGTGCCGCAAATGCGCAAGCGACGATTTCGCACGAAAGTCTCGATATTGTGGGAAAAACGCCCTGCCCTCTGCCGGACAAGATCCACTGTCAGATCTTGCGCAGGCCTGTCACGCCCGCAACCGGGGGCTGGTGAGTACGTACGAAGCGCGGCGAGGGATCCTCGCCTGCGCTGACCGGCGCGCGTGCCAGCTTGGGATCGATGTCGTCCCGGAAGGCCACGCCGAAGCGGCTTTCCTGGACCCAGGCTACCGTGCCGTCGACCCAGCCGACATTGCGGATGCTGACCGAGACCTTCGATCCGCGCACCACGCGGACCGTGCCTTCGCCCATCATGCCGCCGGCAGAAAGGTTGCGCACCTTGATGCGAAATTCGCCATCGAGGCCATCGACGCGCAGATCAGCCAGCAGAAACAGGCTGTCGCGCGCGATCTGCCGATTTTCGCCTTTGATCATAAGCTCCATCCGGTGCCAGTAATGCCCATGCAAACAGACACTTGCACGAGCAGACACGCTACCTGACGAAGGCTAGTCCCGAGTGACGAAAAAAGAGTTAACAGCACGGTAATCCCTCAGGCGAGATGAACTACCGTGCCAAAATGGGTCAGTCGTCGCGGGAAATCTTTTCGCGGCGCTCGTGCGCTTCCTGCGCCTCGACGGTCATGGTCGCGATCGGACGTGCCTCGAGTCGGCCCAGGCCGATCGGTTCGCCGGTCACTTCGCAAAAGCCGTATTCGCCTTCCTCGATCCGGCGCAGGGCGGAATCGATCTTGGCGATCAGCTTGCGCTGGCGGTCGCGGGTACGCAGTTCGATACCCCAGTCGGTCTCGCTCGACGCGCGATCGTTGAGGTCCGGCTCACGAATCGGACCGTCCTGCAGTTGCTGCAGGGTGCCTGCAGCAGCATCGAGGATCAGCCGTTTCCAGGCCATGAGCAGCCGGCGGAAATAATCCTGCTGCGATTCGCACATGTAGGGTTCGTCAGGTTCGGCGACATAAGAGCCGCCCAAGACACGCTTTGCTTTCGAAAGCACATCAATTTCATCAGACAGGGCCGTTGCCATCCAGAGAATCTCCGCACGTATGCCCCGAACCTTCATCGCCCTGCGGCCCCGGTTTTTCCGGTAACCCCTCGAAGATCCGCGGTTGGTCGCGCCTATAAATGCGCCGTATGTGCGGCACAAGGGCAGATGCGCCGCCGTCCACAAAAAACCTGAACCCGGCTTCGAAACGGGACAGGTTCTTTCGGACCTGCGCAGAGTTCCACAAACGACGTTAACGGATTGTTGACCATCGCTGGTCCAGCCTAGCCGTGTCGAACTGCCAAAACGGGCTTTGTTGGACAGGGGGGTATCGAGAGATGCAAACTGTTTGGATCAAGAACGACGCATTCGCCAGCGCTTCAGCCGCGGATATCGAAGCTGAAGACCTGCTGGTCGCCAATTGCCTTGCTGCTGCGTCGCAAGGAGACGTTTCCGCCTATTTCGATCTCGGAGTCGCGTACTCCACCGGCAGCCATGGCGCCGCCTGCGATCTGATCGAGGCGCACAAGTGGTTCAACCTCGCCGCCGTTGCCGGTCACGAGGAAGCCGCGACGTGCCGCGCGGAAGTGGCCGACGAAATGACGGCTCGCGAAATTGCCGAAGCCCAGCGCCGCGCGCGCGAATGGCTCTCGGCCTCGATGCGCCGCGCAGCCTGAATCATCGCACGACAGACCGGAGCTTCGCTCCGGTTCAGGCCTTGCGGTAAGGCGCTCTCTCGCCCAGCCAGAGCTGGTCCTGGGCGATTCCGGCGCGCTCCCGCTCAAGGTAGTCGGCAATCGCTTCGCGCAGGCCGTCGTGGACGATGTAGTGCGCCGAAACCGTGCGCACCGGCTCATAACCGCGCGCCAGCTTGTGCCCGCCCTGGGCCCCTGCCTCGACGCGTGACAGGCCCAGTGCGATCGCAGCATCGATCGCCTGATAGTAGCACAGCTCGAAGTGCAGGAACGGCTTGTCGAGCCGCGCACCCCAGTAGCGCCCGTAAAGCGCTTCGTCGCCGATGAAGTTCAGCGCGCCGGCTACGGGTTCGCCGTCAATGAAGGCCAGTACCAGCAGGATCCGGTCCGCCATCGTCTCGCCCATCAGCGTGAACGCGGATCGCGTCAGGTACGGCCGACCCCACTTGCGCGCGCCGGTATCCTGATAGAACTCCCAGAATGCATCCCAATGCTCCTCGCGGATGTTCTCGCCGCGCAGGGTGCGAATTTCGACGCCTTCCTGCGCCTTTGCACGCTCCTTGCGGATATCCTTGCGCTTGCGCGACGACAGCGCGGTCAGGAATTCCTCGAAGTCCGCATAGGCGCGGTTTTCCCAGTGAAACTGGATATCCTCACGCAAAAGCCAGCCGGCCTTCTCGAAATACGGAACCTGCTCGGGCTCGATGAAGGTGGCATGGGCCGAAGAAAACCCGTTGTCCCGGCACAGCGTTTCCGCCGCGCGCAGCAGAGGAAGAGTCAGCTCGGGATGCGATGTCAGCAGGCGCGGGCCGGTCGCTGGAGTGAATGGCACGGCAATCTGCAGCTTGGGATAGTACTCACCCCCTGCCCGATGCCAGGCATCGGCCCAGGCATGGTCGAAGACATATTCACCCTGGCTGTGCTGCTTGAGATAGGACGGCAGGGCTGCGGCAAGGCTTCCGTCGGGCCCTTCGATAGTAATCGGAACCGGCTGCCAACCGCTGCGCCCGCCGACGCTGCCCGATTCCTCAAGCGCGCTGAGGAAGGCATGGGAAACGAACGGGTTGCCGCCGCCGGTCAGGCCATCCCACTCCTGCGCAGGAAGCGCCCCGATGGCAGAATGGACTTTCGCAGTGAATTCGCCTTCGCTCACGCTGCCGCGCCTGCTCCTTTCTCTGCCACGACAACGCCCTCGAAGATCGGGGCATCGGCATGGACTGCTGCACGTTCGCGATGCTCACCCGACCGCACCGTCCAGGTGGCGACCGGAATGCCCCGCCGCCGCTGGCTCGCAGCGAAGCTGCTGGGCAGATCGCGGATATCGTAGGCCAGAAAGTCGGGTCTGGCATGCCAGAGTGCAAGATGCCTGCGGATCCTTCCCGGCAGGGCGCGATCATCTTCCTCAGTCACGACGAGCCCGCGCACGGTATGCGGAGAATGTCGGCAGAACCAGCTTGCGACGCGCGGATCGAAGCTCATCACCCCGTGCGCGCCTGTATAGCCTTCGAGGGCGCGGCGCACGGCAAGGCAGGTCGCGGCGACGCGCTGCCCGCGGCTCGACTTCACCTCGATCAGGATCGGCACCTGGCCGTCGACGATATTGAGGACCTGCCGCAGGGTCGGAATCGTCTCCGCCGTACCCGAAAGCTGCAGGGCGCCGAGCTGGGCAGCGCTGCGCCGGGCCACCGGCCCGGTTTCCCGCGTCAGCCGATCGAGGTCGAAGTCATGGAATACGACCGGCTGACCGTCGCCCGAACGCTGCACGTCGATCTCGATCCCGTATCCACCGGCGATTGCATGTTCGATGGCGGCACGGGAATTTTCGGGCACGCCCGGCGCATGAAGCCCGCGGTGGGCATAGCTGTACGCGCCGACCCACGCGACCTTGCGGGGGTCAGGGGCCGGCGCGAACCAGCGATCAAGCAGGGCGAAGGGCAACAATGGCATCCACTTCGACGGCAGCGCCGAGCGGAAGTACCGGCACGCCGACCGCGCTGCGCGCGTGCTGCCCGGCTTCGCCGAAGACGGCTGCCATCAGTTCCGATGCACCATTGGCGATCTTGGGCTGATCGGTGAAGTCGCCGGTGGAGCTGACGAAGGCGCCCAGCTTCAGGACTCGCTCGACCCGGTCAAGCGAGCCGATGGCAGCCTTGAGCTGTGCGAGGATCATCACGCCGCAGGCCTGGGCCGCTTCGATACCCTGTTCCAGTGATACATTCTCGCCCAGACGACCGGTAACGAGCTTGCCGTCGACGAAAGGCAGCTGGCCCGAGACATAGGCCACGTTGCCGGAGACGACGACGGGAACATAGGCTGCGACGGGCGCGGCCGGTTCGGGCAGGACGAGGCCGAGCTGTTCAAGGCGGGCGTCGATTTCACTCATTTGTCTTCACTGTCCTTCAAGGTAACGGCTGCCTGGAGATCAGCCTTTGGAGAATTGACCAGGCGATCGAGCAGCCAGGGCAGCGCACTGCTCCAGTCGTCGATCCGGGCGTCGGCGTCCCCGGCCTTGTGGGCGCAGGGGATATGCGGGGCAATGCTCGGCTCCGCGCACAAGTGCAGGCGGCCGATCTCCGGCGCGACATCGCGGACCGAGCCGTGATGCGGCGCGAGGTCGTCGATGAAGACCGCTCGGCTTGGTGCATATTCGTCGAGAATTGCCTTGAGGGCGGGGCCCTTCGGCCCCTGGTTGGTATAGACCCGCACGTCGATGCCGTGGTCCGCCAGTTGCCGGGTCCGTGCTTCCTTGCGGAAATCCATGAGATTGGTGAGCACGACGACGTCCGCATGTTCAGCGATCGTCCCGATCGCCGCAACCGCGCCTTCCACCGGGGTCTGGCGATGCATCTGTCCGTCGAAGAACTTGTTGAGCAACTGCCATGCGTCCTTCTCGGTGATCAGCTCATCGCTGTCGACCCGGCGCATCGAGCGGTAGAAGTCGCTCCGGTCGAGGTCGAAAGTCACGCCCTCATCCTCGGCCAGCCATTCACGAAAGTGCGTGACCATATACAGCAGCACTTCATCGCAGTCGGTGATGAGCAATGGCTTTTTCATGCTCCCAGCCTTTCACGCGCGGCCACCAGTGTGGCGGGCGCAACGCCCAGCGCTTCGGAAGCTGCGACAAGGTCGGCCTCGTGGGCGCAGAGGAACTCTATCACCGCTGCCAGCGTCGCCGGCTCGCCCAGCGAAGCGCGCAGCGAATCCGGGGTCAGCCCGGTCAGGGCGAGGAACCGGGTGGCGCGATCGTCGTCGCCCAGCACCCAACCCAGGGCGTTCAGCGCCAGGGCCTGCGGGTCACCGTTGGCTGGGGATGGCGTGTCTCTGAGAATTGTCAGCCTCGCTTGCGTAACATAGAGCGGTAGGGAACCCCTAGATGGTGTCCAGGCGTCGAATGGCAAAGCGAATCCTCGTTGTCGAGGACAACGACCTCAATCGGAAGCTCTTTTGCGATGTGCTCAAGAGCCAGGGCTTCGCCGTGGAGCCGGTGGCCGACGGCCTCGATGCGCTGGACCGCGCCCGCGACTTCGTGCCCAATCTGGTCATCATGGACATCCAGTTGCCCAATGTCTCCGGCCTCGACCTGATCGAGGCCGCCAAGAAGGACCCGGTCCTGCGCACGATCCCGGTCCTGGCGGTCACCGCCTATGCCGGCAAGGGCGACGAGGAGCGGATTCGCGAGGCGGGTGCCGAAGGCTATCTTGCCAAGCCGGTCTCGATCGGTCCTTTCATGCAGGCCGTGAAAGCCCTGATCTAGGCCGTTTATGATCCGGCAGCCTGCGAGTATGCTTGACTTTGCCGCGCCGCGCCGCTTTTGCGCCGCATTTCCCGGCCAGAGAGCCGCCCGACCCTATCGGAGTTGAAAAGACCATGGACCGCGAAGAAACCTCGGCCCGGATCGCCGCACTGATCGAACCCTTCAACAAGAAGGGCGTCGAGATCACCGACGCGACCCGCTTCACTGACGATCTTGAGTTCGACAGCCTCACCGTCATGGATTTCGTCGCGGCCATCGAAGACGAATTCGACATCATCATTTCGATGAACCAGCAGGCCGAGATCGAGAATTACGGTCAGCTCGTCGACGCCGTGGTCAAGCTCCAGGGCTGACGGAACTCCCAAGGAAACGGCCCATGACCGACATGCTCAGCGACAATGTAACCGAAACCCACGCGGACCTGTTCAGCAAGTTCGACCCGCTCATCCAGATGCGCGAGAACCTGCTCGCTTCCGGCGTCGAGGATCCGTTCGGCCTCGTCATGGAACGCGTGCTCTCGCCAACCGTGGCGATGTGCAACGGACGCGAGACGATCCTGCTCGGCACCTACAACTACATGGGCATGACCTTCGATCCCGACGTGATCGAAGCGGGCAAGCAGGCGCTCGACGACTTCGGTTCGGGCACCACCGGCAGCCGCGTGCTCAACGGCACCTATGCCGGGCACAAGGCCGTGGAGGAAGCGCTTTGCGATTTCTACGGCATGGATCACGCCATGGTCTTCTCGACCGGCTACCAGGCCAACCTCGGCATCATCTCGACGATTGCCGGCAAGGGCGACTACATCGTCCTCGACATCGACAGCCACGCCTCGATCTGGGACGGCTGCAAGATGGGCGACGCCGAAGTCGTGCCCTTCAAGCACAATGACATCGAGGCGATGGAAAAACGCCTGCGCCGCATTCCCGAAGGTGCCGGCAAACTCGTCGTCCTCGAAGGCGTCTACTCGATGCTGGGTGACATCGCTCCGCTCAAGGAAATGATCGCCGTCGCCAAGAAGTACGGCGCGATGGTGCTGGTCGACGAAGCGCACTCGATGGGCTTCATCGGCCCCAACGGTCGCGGCGTGGCCGAAGACCAGGACTGCCTCGCGGATGTCGATTTCGTGATCGGCACTTTTTCCAAGTCGGTCGGCACGGTCGGTGGCTTCTGCGTTTCGAACCACCCCAAGTTCGAGATCATGCGCCTGGTGTGCCGCCCCTACGTGTTCACCGCCAGCCTTCCGCCGAGCGTGGTCGCCACCGCCTGCACCTCGATCCGCAAGCTGATGAACGCGGGCGAGAAGCGCGCGCACCTCTGGGAAAACTCGCGCACCCTGCACAAGGGGCTACGCGATGCCGGGTTCGAACTGGGTACGGACGAACCGCAAAGCGCGATCATCTCGGTTATCATGCCCGACCTCGAACGCGGCGCGGCGATGTGGGAAGCGCTGCTGCACGAAGGCCTCTATGTGAACCTGGCAAGGCCGCCGGCAACGCCCGCCAACATGACCCTGCTGCGCTGCTCGCTGTGTGCCGAACATTCGGCTGAACAGGTCGAGCAGATCATCGGCATGTTCACGCGCGCCGGGACGACGGTCGGCATCATCTGACAAGACGAAACCGGCAGGCGTCGAAGCACGCCTGCCGGTCTTCTCAACCCGATTCGGGCCCCGGCGGTCAGCCCTTACCCGCGTGCAGGGCGACGTAGCCGAGAAACGCCTTCATCCACTTGCCCGCAAAACCGGCGGTAGCTTGGGCGAACTGGCCCTGCGCGGTCAGCAGGTCGTCACTCCATTGCAGATAGGCTTCCGGCAGGCCCAGCGTCGGCATGTCGAGCACGGCCAGCACGTTGCGCAAGTGCTGCTGCGCCGCGGCCGTTCCCAGCTTGCCCGGTGAGGTGCCGATGACGCCAGCTGGCTTTCCCTTCCAGCAGCTATGCCCTGGCGGACGCGATCCATGATCGATCGCGTTCTTCAGGACGCCCGGGATCGAGCGGTTGTACTCCGGAGTCGCGAAGATCACCCCGTCGGATTCGGTCACAAGCATTTTCAGGTCCCTGACGGCCTGCGGCTGATCGTCGTCCTGGTCCTGGTTGTAGAGCGGCAATGCGCCGATATCCGCAAAAGTAAAGCTGTGACCTTGCGCTTCGGGCAAGGCAACCATGGCCTTTGCCAGCCTGCGATTGAAGGAATCGGCGCGCAAGCTGCCGACGATGACGGCGATCTTGAGGGGCATGGCGTTCTCCTGTTTCCGGTTACGGCAAGAACCCGCGTCGGCCCCAGCCGTTCCCGTTGCGCCTTGTGCCTCAAATCGTCAGTGGATGGAAATGATCCCGTCGACGGCCTGCCATTCCTGCGGGCCGATCAGGTGCTTGTGGGCGATCCTGACCGAATGCAGCGGCCCTTCGATTTCACGGCTCCAGTAGTCGAGAAAACCGCGAAGGACCGGGAAACGTGGTGCCACGTCGTATTGCTGAAATGCGAAGAGCTGAAGCAACTTCGGATGGTCCGGCAGGAAATAGTGGATCTCTATGGTCGAAAGCCCGTAGCCTTCGAGCTGCTTCAGGAAATCCTGACTTGCTCCATCCATCCGAACAGCCATAGCCCTCCTTCCGGCACTGCCCACATATTGCAGTGCAGCAAGAAGAGAATGCCACAAGTCGCATTTCAGTCAAGTATCTCCGCAGGCGCGAAGAATCCCTGATCCGGCGTTTACGTCTGCGCCGGCTGTCGCAGGATTACGCCGGCTGCGTTGCCGCAGCTGCTTCGCACTTCTCGTTGGTCTGCTCCGCGCCGCCGCCGAGGAACGCGATGGCAAGAAAACCGGCAACCACGAGCACGGCAAAAGCGGCGGTGACCTTGCCCAGGTGCTTGTCGATCACGGCCTTGATCGGCGCGCCGAAGAGGCGGAACAGCACGCCCACGATCATGAAGCTGATCGAACGGGAAACGA
This sequence comes from Novosphingobium sp. KN65.2, assembly GCF_001368935.1. Classification (NCBI taxonomy): domain Bacteria; kingdom Pseudomonadati; phylum Pseudomonadota; class Alphaproteobacteria; order Sphingomonadales; family Sphingomonadaceae; genus Novosphingobium; species Novosphingobium sp. KN65.2. The sequence goes on along the minus strand of NZ_CCBH010000160.1, from coordinate 114,340 downwards.
TCGAGGCCCCGATGAACACCGCCAGGTTCATGCCGATGAAGCCTGCGGTGATCGTCAGCAGCTTGAAGGGAATCGGCGTTGCCCCCTTCACGATGATGATTTCCGCCCCGTATTCGCGCAAATAGCAGGCAGCCTTGGGGAAACTCTCCGAAAGCCCCAGCGCCCGCAGAAGCGTTTCGCCGAAAGCCTCATAGGCGAAATGGCCGATCGCATAACCAAGCAGGCCGCCGGCCACCGACGCGAGCGTGGCGATGATCGCGAAGCGAATCGCCTTCTTCGGTTCGGCCAGACACATCAGGCCCAGCAACGGATGCGGCGGAACCGGGAAGAAGCTGGCTTCGACGAAGGCGAAGGCGGCCAGCCACCATTCGGCATGACGATGCGCGGCCTTGGCCATGGTCCAATCGTAAAGGCGACGCAGCATCGAATTCTCCGGAGGATTCAGTCGGCGCGTGCTTAGAGGCAGGCGAGTTTGCCGACAAGCAATAACCTATTTGGTTATTAATGCTTGACATCGTCACGCTCTTTCGGTACACAACAGGAACATCGCGATAAACCGGTCGCCCAAGGGCTTCGAACCGGTTCGCGAACACTCCTCTCATCATGGATCGATCATGGCGGACACACCCTCGTCCGGTCGCATCGCGTGTTCCGTTCCGGCGGAACCCGCGTTGGCCGATCATGACTGGCGCGCGCGCTTCCTCTCCGAACTGGCGGCAAGTTCGAACGTCGCCGCCTCCGCCCGCAAGGCCGGTGTTGCTCCGGCGCTGGCCTACGCAGCCCGGAGGCAGGATCCCGAATTCTATCGCGCCTGGCACGAGGCGCTTTGCGAAGGCTACGACCACCTTGAAATGAACCTGCTGCACCGGCTTCGCGAGGGAGAAGTGAAACCGGCCGCCGGTTCCCGACGTGGCACGCGGCTTTTCGACAATGCCACGGCCCTGCGCCTGCTCACGCTTCACCGTGAAGCAGTCGCAAGGCAGCGGGCCCAGCGGGAAAGCCGCGATGCCGGGGCCATCCTCGATGCCATCGACGCCAAGCTGGACCGGATGCGCGCCCGCAGCGCTGCAACCGGATCCGATACGGACAGGCCGGCCGATGCAACGCAGTAACCGCCTTGCCTGGCTGCTCTCATTGCCCCTTCGCGAAAGACGCAGGCGCGTGCGCGAACTCAGCGAGGCGGAACAGGCCGAATTCCTCACTCACTGGCGGCTCTGGGCGCGACCTGAACAGCTGGCTCCGCCAGGCGACTGGCGGACATGGCTGGTCATGGCAGGACGCGGATTCGGCAAGACCCGCGCAGGTGCCGAATGGGTTCGTTCAATCGCGGAGTCCGATCCGGCGGCGCGCATCGCACTGGTGGGAGCAACCCTGCCGGAGGTGCGGGCGGTGATGGTCGAGGGCGAAAGCGGACTCCTGGCGATCTGCCCTGCGCGCCGCGCGCCGGGCTTCGAGCCTTCCCTGCGGCGGCTGGTCTGGCCCAACGGTGCGCAGGCCCTGCTCTATTCGGCCGGCGAACCGGAATCGCTGCGCGGTCCGCAGCACAGCCATGCCTGGTGCGACGAGATAGCCAAGTGGGACAATGCCGCAGGCAAGGCAGGCCGCACCTGGGACAATCTCCTGTTCGGCCTGCGTCTGGGCGACAGGGCCCGGGCCATGGCGACGACGACACCGCGGGCCGTGCCGCTGGTCCAGCGCCTGCTCTGCGAGCCGGACGACGACCTCGTCATCACCCGCGGCAGAACCGAGGACAATCGCGACAACCTGCCGCCCAGCTACTTGCGCGACATGCGGCGCAGCTTCGGCAAGTCCCTGCTGGGACGTCAGGAACTCGACGGCGAACTGCTCGACGATATCGAAGGTGCGCTCTGGACCCGCACCCTGATCGAAGCCTGCAGGGCCAGCCCGCCCGCTGAAGCGGTTCGCGTCGTCATCGGCGTCGATCCGCCCGCTTCGGCAGGCGGCGATGCCTGCGGGATCGTCGTGGCCGCCCGCTGCGCGGAAGGACGCGGGCACATTCTCGCCGATGCCTCGGTCGAAAGGGCCAGTCCGGAGCGCTGGGCCCGCGCCGTGGCCGGCGCGGCAGCCGCCTGGCGCGCCGACCGCGTCGTCGCCGAAGCCAATCAAGGCGGGGCAATGGTCGCCAGCGTCCTGCGGGCCGCCGACGTTACGCTGCCGATCCGGCTGGTCCATGCCAGCCGCGGCAAGGTTGCCCGCGCCGAGCCGGTCGCCGCGCTCTACGAAGCCGGGAAAGTCCGCCATGCAGAACATTTCCCTGCGCTCGAGGACGAGCTCTGCGGGTTGATCGCGGGCGGCACCTACCAGGGTCCGGGCCGCTCACCCGACCGCGCCGACGCCCTTGTCTGGGCCCTCACCGAATTGCTGCTCGACCGCGCCGCCGCGCCGCGCGTGCGCACCACCTGAGCCAACCAGCGAAAGGCAATCCCCATGTCCTTCATCGATACGCTCCTTGCCGCCTTCAAGGGCGAGAGTACCCGCGCGCCACTGGCGCGAGGGCCGGCATCGCCCTGGTTCTTCGCCGATGGCGGCGGCGGGCGCACGCCCTTCGAATACAACCTCGCCGTGCGCCAGGCCTATCTCGAGAATCCAGTGGCCCAGCGCGCGGTGCGGCTGGTGGCGGAAGGGATCGCCGGTGCGCCACTGCAGTCCCCCGATCCCGGGCCCATCGCCCTCGTCACAGCGACGAGCGCCGGGCAGTCCCTGCTCGAAACCATCGTCTCGCACCTGCTGCTGCACGGCAACGCCTACGTTCAGGTCATCAAGGATGCGCGCGGTCGCCCCGCCGAGCTGTTCGCGCTGCGCCCCGAGAGAATGACGATCCTGGCTGGCGACGACGGCTGGCCGAGCGCATTCAATTACGCCGTAGCCGGGCGACAGCTGGCCATCCCCCTGCTCGACGAGGACGCCTCGCCGAACCTCATCCACATCCGCCACTTCCATCCGGCGGACGACCACTACGGCGCCGGGTGCCTGACCGCCGCGCACGAGGCGATCGCCACCCACAACGCCGCTTCGCACTGGAACCGGCAACTGCTCGAGAACGCGGCCCGGCCTTCGGGCGCGCTCGTCTACGAAGCGGGTGACGGCAACGGGTTGACCAGCGACCAGTTCGACCGATTGCGCAGCGAACTGTCATCCGCCTTTGCCGGTTCGGGCAATGCCGGGCGTCCGATGCTGCTCGAAGGCGGACTCAAGTGGCAGGCCATGGCGCTGAGTCCGGCCGACATGGATTTCGCCACGCTCAAGGCCGCGGCAGCCCGCGACATCGCGCTCGCCTTCGGAGTGCCGCCGATGCTTCTGGGCCTCCCAGGCGATTCGACTTACGCCAATTACCGCGAGGCCAACCGCGCGCTCTGGCGCCTGACCCTGCTTCCGCTAGCCGCCAAGATGCTGTCCGCCATCGGCGAAGGTCTGGAGCCATGGTTCCCCGACGCCGCGCTCACCATCGACCTCGACCGGATCCCGGCGCTTGCCGAAGACCGCGAGCGGCTCTGGGCGCAAGTCGGTGCCGCCGACTTCCTTGCACCTTCCGAAAAGCGCGCCTTGCTCGGCCTGCCCGAGCGCCCAAACCATGCGGAGGCCGAGCAATGACCAAGAGCGACATGTTGACCGGGCTCGTCTCACAGGCCGCAAACGAGGGCAACGACATCGTCACCCTGCGCGCCATCGTCGAGGAAGCCAGCGAACTGGGCGCGAGCCGGATGCTCGAGCGGATCGGTCTCGACGATGCCACGGCCCACGAGGACGTGAGCGAACTGCGTGAACTGCTCCAGGCGTGGCGTGACGCCAAGACGAGCGCACAAACAGCGGCGATCGGCTGGATCGTGCGCGGGCTGTTGGCCCTGCTGCTGCTGGGCATCGCGGTCCGGCTCGGCGCGACGGAGCTGCTGCGATGAGCGGCCCGCGCTTTGCCGGCTACGCCGCCCTGTTCGACCGCCGCGATGCCGGGCGCGACACGATCCGCCGCGGCGCCTTCGCCCGCACACTTGCCGAACGGCGCGATCCGCTGCCGCTGTTCTGGCAGCACCGCCCCGACCTGCGCATCGGCTGGATCGAGACCCTGGCCGAAGACGCTCGGGGCCTGCGGGTGATCGCCGCACTCGACAATCCGCAAGGCGCGGCAGCCCTCTCCCTTCGGAACGGGGCCGTCTCGGGCCTCTCGTTCGGCTACCGCGCGCGCACCAGCCGCCCCGGCCGCGACGGGCGCGAACTGCTCGACATCGACCTGTTCGAAGTCAGCCTCGTCTCCCGCCCGATGCAGCACGGCGCGCGCGTTCATCTCGTCTGCTGAAGCGCGCGCCCTCTCCGGGCCGCACCAACTTTTCCCACCGACCGAAAGGCAATTGCTGATGGAATCCCCTGTGCCCACCGAAAACCTCGAAGCCTCGTTCGATCTCGTCGCCCGGCAGGATGCGACCGAGGCCACCGTCGAAGCGATCCGCACCGACGTCGAGGACGTGAAGTCCCGCCTCGATCGCGTCAGCCGCGCCGCTGCCCGTCCGGTGATCGCAGGCAGCGTGGCCGCCAGCCCCGAAGTGAAGGGCTTCGTCGAGGGCTACCTGCGCCATGGCCGCGAGACCGAGCTCAAGTCGATCTCCGGCGCGGTTGCGGCCGACGGCGGCTATGCCGTGCCCCGGGAAATCGACGCGCTGATCGCCTCACGCCTCACCTCGATCAGTCCGATCCGCTCGATCGCCCAGGTCGTGCAGACCGGCAGCGCGGGCTATCGCAAGCTGGTGACGACCGGCGGCACCGCGTCCGGCTGGGTCAGCGAAACCGCTGTGCGCCCGCAAACCGATACGCCCGGCTTCGCCGAAATCGCCCCGCCGACCGGCGAGCTCTACGCCAATCCGGCGGCGAGCCAGGCGATGCTCGACGATGCGGTCTTCGACCTCCAGTCCTGGCTGGCCGACGAGATCGCCACCGAGTTTGCCCGGGCCGAGGGCGCGGCCTTCGTCAGCGGTGACGGGGTCAACCAGCCGAAGGGATTTCTCTCTGCGCCGACCAGCACCGCCGGCGACGCTGCCCGCACCTTCGGGACGCTGCAGCACCTCGCCTCGGGCGATGCCTCCGGCTTTGACGCCGCGCCCGATCTCAAGCTGATCGACCTCGTTCATGCGCTCAAGTCCGGGCACCGTCAGGGGGCGAGCTGGGTGATGAACTCGTCCACGCTGGCCGAAGTGCGCAAGCTCAAGACCAACGACGGCGCTTTCGTCTGGCAGCCCGGCCTCGTCGAAGGCCAGCCCGATCGCCTGCTGGGCTATCCCGTCGTCGAAGCGGAAGACATGCCCGACATCGCCGCCGGGGAATGCCCGATCGCCTTCGGCAACTTCCGCGCCGGCTATCTGATCGCCGAACGCAGCGCCACCGCGATCCTGCGCGATCCCTACACCAACAAGCCCTTCGTCCACTTCTACGCCACCAAGCGGATCGGCGGACAGGTGCTCGACAGCGACGCGATCAAGCTCCTCAAGATCGCAGCCTGATCGAACGGTCGTCCCGGCCCGCGCCGGGACGACACCTTTCCCATTGTCGATGGAGAGACCGATGAACCGAGTCATCCTTACGCCGGCCACGCTGCCGGGTTCGGCACTCGCCGAAGTCAAACAGTGGCTTGGCATTACCACCGCGCAGGACGATGCCGCGCTGCAGGCCCTGCTGGAAACCGCGCTCGACCAGTTCGAGGCCTTCACCGGACAAAGGCCGCTGGAGTCCGAATGCGAAGAAACGCTGGACGCCGCTGCAGGCTGGATGAGCCTCGCCACGCGTCCGGTCCAGGCGATCACCTCTCTCGAGACCCTGGCGGCCGATGGCTCCCGTATGGCGCTGGCGACCGAACGCTATGACATCGATCTCGATGCCGATGGCACCGGGCGCATCCGCTTGCTGGCAAACAAGCCGGACGCACGGATCGCCGTGCGCTTCACCGCAGGCCTCTCGGCTGCATGGGACGATCTGCCCCAGTCCCTGCGCCACGGCGTGATCCGGCTCGCCGCTCACCAGCACCGGGAGCGGGAAACCGAAGGTGCGGCACAGCTTCCGCCTGCTTCCGTCGCTGCGCTCTGGCGCCCGTGGCGAAGCCTGCGCCTGGCATGACCCGCCATTTTATCGCGGCCGAGGCGGGAAAGTCCCTCGATGCCCTCGCCTCACGGCTGACCGCCGCCGCCTCCAGTCTCGGCAAGGCCCATGCCCGGTCCCGCCGCCTCGCCCGCCGCGACGACGAAACCCGTTGGCGCCGCGCGGACCTGGTCTGGCCCCTGTTCCCGAAAGGATAGCCCATGGAAGTGCCCTTGCGCGCCGCCCTGCTCGATTGGCTGACCGCCGATACCACTCTGGTCGATCAGTTGAATGTCATCGTCGAGGAAGCCCCCTTGCGCGCCAGCCTGCCCTGGCTCGCGATTGCGGCCAGTGCCAGCAGCGACTGGAGTACCAAGACCGCTGCGGGCCGCGAGGTGCGCGTCGCACTTGAATTGCATTGTCGCGGCGACCGGCCCGATGCTGCGGCCGCGCTCGTCGCCGCCATCGAGGCGCGGATCGAGGCCATGCCGCGCGAGCAGTCAGGGCTCGCGATCGTCACGATCCGGTTTCTGCGCGCCCGCGCCCAGCAGCGCAGCGAGAGCCGCCGCGCGATCCTGCTCGAATACGGTTTCCGGCTGCTCTCGCAGTGATCCCCCAGTCCCTCTCTTTCCAAGGAGTACGCAGATGTCCGCACAAAAAGGCAGCGCCTTCCTTCTCAAGATCTCCGATGGCGGGAATCCGGCCACGTTCCGGACCGTGGCCGGTCTTCGTACCACGCAGATGTCCGTCACCGGTGAAACCGTCGTCATCACCAGCAAGGACAGTGGCGGCTGGCGCGAACTGCTTTCCGGCGCAGGCGTCCGCGCGGTGTCGGTCAGCGCGGCAGGCCTCTTCCTTGGCAGCGCCGCCGAGGCGCAGATCCGCGCCAACGCCATGAACGGCACGCTCGACAGCTACGAGCTGAGCTTCGAGGACGGCGAGAAACTGCGCGGCAGCTTCCTCGTCCAGCGGCTCGACTATGCCGGCGACTTCAATGGCGAGCGCAATTACACGCTCCAGCTCGAAAGCTCGGGCGAGGTATCGGCGGCATGAAACAGGCTGAGGCCGAGCACAGGCGGGCGAACCCGCTGCGCGGGGAAGCTGCCTTCCAGATCGACGGGACGGCCCATGTCTTGCGCCCGACCTTCGGCGCCCTCGTCGCCGCAGAGGAGGAACTGGGACCGCTTTTCGCGCTCGTCGAGCGGGCGGGGGCCGGAGAATTGCGGCTGTCCGAACTGGCGACTCTGTTCTGGCACTGTCTCGCCGACCGGCAGGCGCTGACCCGGGAAGCTCTGGGCGAGGCGATTGCCCGGTGCGGACTGGCCGCCTGTACCGGGCCACTACGCACCCTGCTTTCGCAGATCCTCAAGGGCAGCGGATGAGCCCCTCGTTCGGCGAACATGCGCTGGCTCTGTTCGCAGTGGCCGCACGTCACTTGGGCTGGCGACCGGACGTATTCTGGGCCGCCACGCCCTGCGAACTGGCCGCAGCCCTGCGCCCGCCCCTCCCCCCCGCCGCGTCCGGCATCGACCGGGCCGCACTGCAAAGGCTGATGGAAAACGACCATGGATGACGAAATCGAAAGCCTGCTGGTCGACGTGCGCGCCAGCACCGAGGGCTTTGCCCGGGACATCGCAACGATGCGCGCCAGTGTCGAGACCGATCTGGTTTCCGGTTTCACGAAGGCCGGCGATGTACTGGAACGCGGCCTTGCCGGCGCCATTCGCAGCGGCAATCTGGGTTTCGACGATCTCAAGCGCGTGGCAAGCGAAACGCTGAGCGCCATAGCCGCGCAAGCGGCACAGGGCCTGACTTCCGCATTGGGCATCGGCGCTTCGGGTAGCCCTGTCGACTTCGGCAGCATTCTGGGCTCGGCCTTCGGGCTGCCCGGCCGGGCTACCGGCGGCAATGTCTCGCCCGGGCGGGGCTACCTCGTCGGCGAGCGGGGGCCGGAGCTTTTCGTGCCGACTTCGGCCGGCCGCGTCGAAGCCGGAACGCTTGGCCAGCCGAGGGCGAGCGACGTGCGCGTGGCCATCAACCTTGTCGCCCCTCGCGGGTCGAGCACGCCGCAATCGTTGCAGCGTTCCAGCCGTCAGGTCGCCAGCGCCGTGCGGCGCGCGCTTTCCCGAAGCTGACCGCCAACCGTCCCGGAAAATCACCAGGACGACAATCAGGCATTTCACCCAATCCGGAGAACCCCGATGGCATTCTGGCTCGCTTCGCAGTGCGAAGGACAGGCGAGCGACTGGATCCAGCGCTTCGACGCGCGTTTCTGGACCGTCAACTTCCCCCGCCCGATGGTGGCCACCGTGATTTCGACCGCCCCCGACGCGCTGCGCGTGGACGCGTCGTTCCTGCGCAAGGCGGATCTCGGCGGCCTGATCTGGGCGAGCGAGGATACGCTCGATCACCCGCTGCTCGCCTATCGCACCGACCGCAACTATGCCCATACCTCGCTCCGCTTTCGTTGGCGGTCCGGCGGCGTGCTGCCGCTCGATGCCCTCTACGGCCCAACGCTGACCATCGAGGGCCGCGACAGGAGCGGCGCGGCGCGCACCTGGTATGTCCGCCTGTGGAACTATGCCGAGGGCAGCGGCGAGGACGCGCAGATCGCCTTGCCCTTTTCCGACCTTGAAAGCGGCTTTTCCCTGCCCGGCGAACGCATCTGGCCGGGCGACATCGACCGCATGTTCATCTCTTTCGCGCCGCCCGGTTATGACGGCAGCGCCGACCCTCTGCCAACCGAAGCCGAAGGCTGGATCGAAATGAGCGAAATCAGTGTCGACGGTTCGCGTGCGATGCTGGAGATCGGTGACGTCATGGTGCCGCCACATGGCCTTGCCGTGGCCACCGGGTTCGACGACCAGGGCGTCCAGACTCCCGCGCGCCTCCTGCGCAACGTGCGACAACTGGGCTATCGCGGGTCGGTGGTGCTTTACCTCGGGATGAGCCACTATTTCCGCCTCACCGCCGATGACGGCCGCTACCTTGCCGGCGGTAGCGCAGATCCTCTCAATACCCCGACCCGCGTCTGGCACCGTGCCTTCTTCACCGAATGCCTGCGGCTGGGCTTCAGCCCGATGGCCTCGCTATCCTACGAACTGCTCGACCAGCACTGCCCCGAGGACTGGAAACAGCGGGACCATCTCGGCAATCCGGCCCTGACCGGCTGGACGCCGCCATCGACCGTGATCTCGCCTGCCAACGCCGCGGCGATGGGCTGGCTCCAATCCGTCGCGGCCGCGTTCGCCCTGCTCATGGCCGAAGCCGGCGCTCCGGTGCGCTTCCAGGTGGGCGAGCCGTGGTGGTGGACTTTTGCCGACGGCCGCATCTGCCTCTACGACGAAGCCGCCGTCGCGGCCTTCGGCGGCGCACCGCCCGCGATCCCCGACATGCGTGCCGCGCTCGACGCGGCGCAGAAGGACCTGCTCGACGCGGCCGGTGTCCTGCTTGCGCAATCGACGGCGGACGTGGTCACTGCGGTGCGCAGCGCCGTTGCGCCCGAGCCGGTGGAAGCGCTTGCCCTCGTCTTCACGCCCACGCTGCTCGATCCGGAGATGCCGGAACTCAAGCGCGCGAATCTGCCCCTGGGCTGGGCGGCCCCGGCCTTCGACCGGCTGCAGGTGGAAGACTACGACTGGCTGACCGCCGGGGCCGATGCACCGCGCCGCCGCGCCTATGAAGAAATCAACGCCCGCCTCGGCTATCCGCCTGCGGAACAGGACTACCTCGCGGGTTTCGTCCTGAACCAAATGCAGGCCGACCAGTGGCGTCTGATCGATGCCGGTATCGACGAAGCCACGCGGCGCGCGCCGCACGAGATCGTCGTCTGGGCTCTTCCGCAGATCGCGCGCGACGGTTTTGTCCGCCTGCCCTCCAACGCCAGCCAAGGAAGCGCCATGCAAGCCTTCGACGACGTGCCCTATCCGCTGCGCCTCGGGCGCGATGCCAGTATCTCGCCAGAGTTCTCGACCGCCGTATCCGTCACCGCCTCGGGGTTCGAGCGCCGCAACAGCCTGTGGTCGGACGCCCGCCTGCGCTTCGATGTCGGGCCGGGCATCCGCTCGGAACAGGAACTGGGCCAGCTCATCGCCTTCTTTCGGGCCCGGCGCGGTCCGGCACGGGGCTTTCGCCTGCGCGATCCCAGCGATTTCAGCTCCAACGCCATGACCGGGACGCCTACCGCCCTCGACCAGTCCCTCGGCGTCGGCGACGGCACGCAAACCGCTTTCGCATTGGTCAAGCGTTACGGCGATGGGGAAGAAGCACAGGTCCGCAGGATCACGCGTCCCGAATTCCCGACCATCCTGGTCAGCATCGATGACGCGATTCAGGTCGGGAACTGGTCGCTGGACAGCGGTGGGACGATCCTGTTCGACGATCCCCCTGCACCAGGAGCCGCGGTTCGGGCAGGCTTTCACTTCGACGTGCCGGTCCGCTTCGCCGAGGATCGCCTGGAGATTTCGGGAGCCGCCTTCGCAGCCGGGGAAGCGCCCAGCGTTCCCGTTATCGAAATCAGGGAGGCCGCATGACCCGGACATGGTTTGCACAGGACCTCGAAACGGTCGCGACCTTCTGGCGGATCCTGCGCCGCGATGGCGTGACCTTCGGCTTCACCACTCATGATCGCAACTTGTGGGTCGACGGCGTGCAGCACCGCGCCTCGCCGGGAATGGTGCCCTCCTCGATCCGCAAGCGCGCCGACCTCGATCCTGACAGCGTGGAAGTCCAGGGCATTCTCAGCGACGATTCGATCACGGCAACCGACCTTGCAGCCGGGCGCTTCGACGGTTCGCGCGTATATATCGGCCTGATCGATTGGGAGACCCTCGAAAGGGTGGTGCTCTATTCCGGAACGCTGGGCGAAGTTTCCCAGGAGGGCGAGGACTTCTCCGCCTCGCTTGCTTCGCGCAAGGCGGAACTGCAGCGCGACCCGATCCCCCGCACCAGCCCGACATGCCGTGCCGCATTTTGCGGCCCGGGCTGCAATCTCAATCCGCAGAGGTTCAGCCGCGAAGTGAGGCTTGTCGCCGTGGACGCGCAGGCGAACGCAGCCACTTTCGAGGCGGATTTCGATGCCGCACTCCATGTCGGCGGAGCGCTACGCTGGGTCGACGGACCGCAGGCCGGGATCGCGATGTCGGTCATGTCGGCGGACCCGGCAGGCGGCCTCGTGCTCGACACGCCGCTGGATGAAACGATCCCACCCGGCAGCGCAGCGGTGCTGCGCGAAGGCTGCGACCGCACACTGGATACGTGCGCGGTCCGCTTCGGCAATGCCGTCAACTTCCGCGGCGAGCCGTTCCTGCCCGGCAATGACATGCTCACCCGCTATCCTTCCCCTGTGCAATGACCGGCGATGAACTGGCGCGAGCCGCGCTGGAACTGGTCGGCACGCGCTGGAAACTGCACGGACGCGATCCGCGCCACGGCCTGGATTGCGTGGGCGTGCTGGCTGTCGCTGCGGCATCCTGCGGCCAACGGGTTGCGCTCCCCAACGGCTACCCCCTGCGATCGCGCAGGGTCCCTGATCCGGAAGATATCGTCCGGCAGCTCTCGCTCGAACCTGCGAGCGGTCCGTGCCTGCCGGGCGACGTCCTGCTGCTGAGGCCCGGCCCCTGCCAGTATCATCTGGCCATCGCCGTCGGCCAGCGCTGCATCGTCCACGCCCATTGCGGCCTTCGCCAGGTCGTCTGCGGCGCCTTGCCCGAAGGCTGGCCCACACTTGGGCACTGGCGCCCCCACTCTTCCGATTGAGGACCTGATATGGCGACGCTTATCTTCAGCACTGTGGGCACTGCGATCGGCGGCCCGATCGGCGGGGCCATCGGCGGCCTCGTCGGCCAGGGCATCGACACTGCGATCTTCGGGTCCGGCCGTCGCGAAAGCCCGAGACTGCAGGAACTGCAGCTTACGACCTCGACGTACGGCCAGCCGCTCCCGCGCCATTTCGGCACCATGCGTGTGGCCGGTTCGATCATCTGGGCGACCGATCTCGTCGAACACAGCGAAACGCAGGGAGGCGGCAAAGGCGCCCCCGCCGTCACCACCTACAGTTACACCGCCAATCTGGCCGTGGCCCTCTCCAGCCGCCCGATCCTGGGCATCGGCCGCATCTGGGCGGACGGCAAGTTGCTTCGCGGCACCGAGGGCGACCTGAAAGTCGGCGGCACCATGCGACTGTATACCGGCGAAGGCGACCAGCCTGCCGATCCGCTGATCGCCGCGAACGAGGGCGCCGAACGTTGCCCGGCCTGGCGCGGTCTCGCTTACGTGGTGTTCGAAGGGCTCGACTTATCCGAATTCTACAATCGCCTCCCCGCGATGACCTTCGAGATCCTCGCCGACGAAAGTTTCGATCTGCAGGACGTGGTGGGCGAACTGGTCGACGGCATCGACGCACGGGTTCCGTTCGACGGCATCACCGGCTACACCGTGGACGGCCCTTTGGCGCAATGCATCGAAACGCTCGATCCCGTGATCCCGCTCAACGTTTCGGGAGACGGCGAGGGCTTTGCGATCAGCCATGAGCGCGACCGAGACAATCCGCGCCCGTTGCCCGCGCCGGCAGTCTCCATCGAGAACGGCGATTTCGGCGGATCTCTCGGCTTTACCCGCCATCGCCTGCCAGCATCGCAGCAACCGGTGCGAAGCCTGCGCTATTTCGATGCAGAGCGCGACTACCTACCCGGAATACAGCACGCCTCCGCCTCGCCCCCGCCGGGACAACCCCGCAGCATCGAACTTCCGGCAGCGCTCGATGCGCAAGCGGCCCGGGCCCTGATCGAGAAAGCCTCGCGCCGGATCGACTGGTCACGCGACCGCCTCGCCTGGCGCTCCTGCGAACTCGATCCCGCAATCGCGCCGGGATCGACCGTTTCGGTCCCCGGTGTGGCCGGGCCATGGCGTGTGATCGAATGGGAATGGCGAGCAAGCGGCGTCGAATTCGCGCTGGAACGCCTGCCCCCGGTCGGTGCAATCGATGCCCCTGACCTCCCGGCTGACAGCGGCCGTGCGAACCTGCCCGCCGACCTGCCCCTGGCCTCGACGCAACTCGTCGCTTTCGAACTCCCGCCGGGCACGACGAACAGCGATGCGGCCAGCCCGAATGTCTTTGCGGCCGTATCCGCCGCTTCGGCTAATTGGAGCGGGGCCGCACTCTATGCCGACAAGGGCGATGGTGAAATGCTGCCGCTCGGCCCCAGTGGACGGAGGCGCAGCATAATCGGAACTGCCGCGACGAAATTGGAACCGGGGCATCCCCTGTTGTTCGATCGGGAGCGGACGGTTGAAGTCGCCCTGGTAGATCCCGCGATGACCCTCAGCTCCGCCTCTCTCCGCCAGATGACGCTGGGGGCAAACCTTGCCCTGCTCGGGCAGGAGATCATCCAGTTCGCAAATGCCCAGGCTATCGGTGAGGGCCGCTGGATGCTGAGCGGGCTTCTGCGCGGTAGGGGCGGCAGCGAAGCGGCTGTATCGGGTCATGCGATCGGCGAGGCTTTCGTTCTGCTCGATTCCCGGCTGGTGCCGCTCGATGCCTCTGCGCTCGGCGCGGACCGCAATCGCCAGGTTCTCGCCATCGGTCGCGGGGACGGCGAGCCCGTCGCGTCTTCAGTACTGCTCGGCGGCATCACGCTGCGCCCGCTCGCTCCGGTGCATCCGCGCCACACCCTGAAGAGCGATGGCACCTTGCACCTCTCGTGGACCAGACGCGCAAGGGGCGCATGGCCGTGGCAGGACGGCATCGACGTCCCGCTTGTCGAGGAAGCCGAGCGTTATCTCGTCACACTCGGCCCTCTCGATGCCCCTGTCGCGACCTGGCAGGTGGGGACACCCGAACTCGCGATCGAGCCCGCCTTGCTCGCGGAACTGTCCACCGCCTTCGCCGGACAATTCCTGCAGGTGCGCCAGCAAGGCACGCAAGCCCTTTCCGCGCCGCTTCTGCTGCGCTCCCTCCCATGATCCGTGATGCAAAGGACCTCGTGATGAGCGATCCCGTTATATTCGAGAGCAACAGCCCACGCTTTTCCCTCCCCCTCCTGTATTCCGGACAGTCCGGAAAGGAAGTCTTCGTCAACGAGGCGTTCGCACGGATCGATGCGGCGCTGCACTGCAGTATTCTAGGGGAAAACACGGATCCGCCCGAAAATCCTGCCGATGGTGACAACTGGCTGATCAGCGCCGATGCGACAGGCGAATGGGCTGGATACGAAAACGCAATCGCATGCCGCCAAAGCGGTAACTGGATATTCCTCGCGCCGCACGAAGGCATGCGGATATTCGACCGTTCGAGCGGGCAGGAACTCCTATTTTTCGGTTTTTGGAGAAAAGGTTCCATTCTTGAGGAACCAGTTGGAGGTTCGACCGTTGATGTGGAGGCTCGGGCCTCGATCAATGAGATAATCGCGGTCCTGCAAGCCTTGGGTATCTCTCCCTCGGCATAACCGGAAACGATGAACAGGGGTTCAGCAGGTGAAGTTCAACGCTCAATACAGCGTCGCCGCACAGCGCCAAACCCCCGAAAACGCGACATTTCTGCAACAGTCGCCGTCATTGTGCGCTTGCACCCGGTTTGTTGAAGGGTTAGACACTCCACCCACTCGGTGGCTCCAAATCTCTATCAGTAGGGGAAACGTATGAGGAAACTCGTCATTGGACTGGCGCTGGCTTCGACAGCTATCGCCACGCCCGCGTTCGCGCGCGACGACAGCTGGTATCTCGAACTCGACTTCGGCGGCATGATCGTCGAAGACGCTGACCTCGATATCGCCGGCGTCAACAACGCTGCAACTCTCGACACGCACACCGGTTATGACGGCGGTGCAGCGATCGGTTACGACTTCGGTGGCTTCCGCCTCGAAACCGAAGCCAGCTACCGTCGTGCGGAAAATGACACGATCAACTCCGTCGATGATGGCACGTTCAGTGACCGTGGTCACAGCTCGATGCTTTCGTTCATGGTCAATGGCCTGCTCGACTTCGGTCCCGATGACGGCATCCAGGGCTTCGTCGGTGGCGGCGTCGGCGTCGGCCGCGTCGACTATCGCTTACAGGGCGTTGGCAGCGATTCCGACACCGGTTTCGCATGGCAGGCTCTGGCAGGCGTTCGCGCTCCGATCACCAAGCATTGGGACGCAGGCCTCAAGTATCGCTTCATGAACGTCGACAACGTCGATGTGGTTCTGGGCGGAAGCGATGTGAGCACCCGCTGGCGCTCGCACTCGCTGATGGCGACCCTGGGCTACAACTTCGGTGGCGAAGAAGCGGCTCCGCCGCCGCCCCCGCCGCCCCCGCCGCCGCCGCCGCCGCCGCCGCCGGTGGTCTGCAACAAGGGGCCGTACATCGTGTTCTTCGACTGGGATAAGTCGGACATCACGCCGGAAGCCGCGACCATTCTCGACAGCGCTGTCAGTGCCTATGGCAACTGCGACAACGTTCCGATCATGCTCGCCGGTTACACCGACCGTTCGGGTACGGTGAAGTACAACATGGGCCTGTCGGAGCGTCGTAACGCTTCGGTCCGTGACTACCTCACCAGCCACGGCATCCCCGACGGTGCGATCTCGAGCGAAGCGTTCGGTGAAGCCAACCCGCGCGTTCCCACCGCCGACGGTGTGCGCGAGCTGCAGAACCGCCGCGTCGAGATCACTTACGGTCCGGGCTCGGGCATGTAAGCGAACCGGCAACGGTGAAAAGATCGGGGGGACGGAGCAATCCGTCCCCCTTTTCTTTTGCTGTCGGCATGGCTTTGCTGTCGGCATGGCTCAGCGCTGCCGTCCCGGGTGAAAGCACAAATGCATCGGGCGTGACCTTGCGATCACGCCCGTGCGTTCATCAGCAATGATTGTGAGCGGCGCTAGGCAGCGTAATCGGTAGGATCCACCAGGCCCGCCTGCTCGAAGCCCGCCTTACGCAAGCGGCAGCTATCGCACAGGCCGCAAGCCCGACCGTCAGGCTGCGGATCGTAGCAGGACCAGCTCATCCCGGCATCGAGGCCAAGCCGATGCGCCTCGCCCGCAATTTCCGCCTTGCTCATGTACTGCAACGGCGCGTGGATGGTGAAAGCGTTGCCCTGCGCTCCCACCTTGGTCGCCAGGGTCGCGATATTTTCGAAGGCCGCGATGAACTCCGGCCGGCAATCGGGATATCCCGAATAATCGAGCGCATTCACGCCAATGAAGATGTCCTTGGCACCGACCGTCTCGGCCCAGGCCAGCGTCAGCGACAGGAAGACGAGATTGCGCGCGGGGACATAGGTCACCGGAATGTCCGGACCGACGCCGTCCTTGGGGACCTCGATATCGTCGGTCAGCGCCGATCCGCCGAACCGGCGCAGATCCAACGGCAGGACGACATGGCGCTCCGCCCCCAGACGATCCGCGATTGTGCGCGCAGCATCGATTTCGCGGCGATGCCGCTGGTTGTAGTCGATGGTCAGCGCGTTGACGGCGAAACCGGCCTCCTTGGCCAGACCGGCCGAGACCATGGAATCAAGCCCACCGGAAAGCAGGACAACGGCTTGCCGGGGCTGGTTGGTAGAATGATCCTGCATGGCGCCCGCGCTAGGCCCGCATTACGACGTTGACAACCTTCAGCTGCGGCAATTGCCGATGCGCCGCGCTTCGGCTGCGTAGACGAAGGGGCGGCCGTTCACGATGCCCTGCGTGTCGATCTGGACAAGGCTGTCGGTCTCACGCCGGATATGCGTACGACCGTAACCTTGCCCGCGACAGGTATATTGGACCGTCACCTCATTGGGCGTGTCCTCGACGACCACGGAACTGCAATTCAGCCCCGGATGGCGCAACTGGATGAGCTTGCGACCATTATCGAGGCAGATGTTGCTCTGCCCCGCACCGTCCCTCTGGCGTAGCTCCCAGTCGCCGCTGTCGAGATTATCGAGCATCGACAGCGAGTTTCGCTCCCCGTAGGCCGGCAGGGCCACGGCGAGCGAGGCACCGCCAAACAGCATTGCCAACGCAAATTTGCTCATCTTTCCAGTCGTTACCCTTGCGGCATGACTACAAGAGTCTTCGCCAATCTAGTCGCTCTTCGCCAATATCGGCAATTCGAACTGAAAAACAAGGACTCGGCCGCCAATCCGCTGTTAAACCGGGATTCGCAATACTTTCGAACAGAAAGCACAGTCGACCGGAATCGTGCCGTCGTCATCGCGCATCTCTGCCAGTTCTTTTTCCTCAAAGCGGGACAGAATCGACTGGTAATGTTCGACCGTACATCGGCAACCGCGTTGAAGATGGCCAAGCTGCTCGACGCGAACCTCGCTTTCCTCGTGGAACAGGCGCCAGACGAGTTGCTCGAGATTGAGGACGGGGTCGACCAGCTCCTCGGGCTTGGTGCTACCTGCCATGATCGAGACATGGGCCCAGTCGGGATGATCTTCCTGCGCATGGAGCCGTGCCTTGCCCTCTTCCCCTTCGGGAAGGTGCTGGACCAGCAGGCCACCGGCGACGCAGCGCGGATCGTTGGAGCGAACGGCGACGCGGATCAGCGTGGGCACCTGCTCGGACTGCGCGAAGTAGGATTCGCAGGCCTGCGCCAGCGATTCCCCTTCAAGCGGAACCACACCCTGGTAGCGCTCCTTGGTCGTGGCCAGATCGAAGGTGATCGCGAAGTAGCCCTTGCCGAAGAGCGCCTCAAGCGAAGCCTCCTCTTCGCCGAGCTTGGCCAGCAGATCGTCATCATGACGAACATAGCCGCGAATTTCCCCGTCGCGGTAGTCGCAAACGAGCAAGTCGACAGGGCCGCCTTCCGCCTGCGCCTGTACCGTCAGCTGCGACCCGTTCTCCTTGAGAAGCGAACCCATGAGCGCCGTCAGGACCAGGGCCTCGGCAAGCAGGTGCTTGACCTTCGTCGGATAGTCGTGTGCCGACAGGACCGTCTCGAGTGCAGGGCCAAGACGCACGACGCGCCCGCGTGCGTGCCGATCGGGAACCGTGAACGCGAGGACCCGGTCGAAACCGGTTTCCTCGCTCACGATCAGATAGTCCTCGCTCACAGCTTGCCCAGCGCCCACAGGAGAACGGATTTCTGCGCGTGGAGGCGGTTCTCCGCCTCGTCCCACACGGCAGACTGCGGTCCGTCGATCACTTCGTTGGTCACTTCTTCCTCGCGGTGTGCGGGCAGGCAGTGCAGGAACATCGCACCCGGATCGGCCTGCGCCATGAGCGCGGTGTTGACCTGATAAGGCTGCATGGCCGCGATGTGCTTTTCACCGCCCGGCTGGCCCATCGAGACCCACGTGTCCGTCACGACGACCTGCGCGCCCTTCACCGCATGGATCGGGTCCTGGGTGAGGATCACCTCGCCGCCCGCCGCTCGTGCCTGCTCGATGAACCCGGCATTCGGCTCATAACCCGAAGGGCCGCCGATGCGCACGGTAAACTTCATCTGCCCTGCCGCCTCGATCAGCGAATTGGCGACATTGTTGCCATCACCGAGCCAGGCCACCTGGAGGCCGGGAAGTGAGAAGCCACGTTCGACGACCGTAAGCAGGTCCGCGACGATCTGGCACGGGTGCGACAGATCGGTCAGGCCGTTGATAACAGGCACCTCGGCGTAGTGGGCCAGTTCCTCGATCTTGGCGTGATCGTCGGTGCGAATCATGATCGCATCGACCATGCGGCTGAGAACCCGCGCGGTGTCAGCCACGGTCTCACCACGGCCAAGCTGCGTGCTTCCCGCCTCCATGATCAGCGCGCTGCCGCCGAGCTGACGCATCGCCATGTCGAACGACACGCGGGTGCGGGTCGAATTCTTCTCGAAGATCATCGCCAGGACGTGACCGGCGAGCGGCGCGTCCGCATCGGGACGCGCCTTGGGCCATTCCTTGCGCGCCGCCTTGCGATCGATCGCATCGTTCAGCATCGCGGCGAGCGTGTCGCCGCCCGCATCCGACAGGCTGAGGAAATGCCGGGTCATCAGGATACCTCTTCGGGCTTGTAGCTGGCCGCCGCGGCGGAGAGCTTTTCCATGAATTCGTCGATGTGGCTGTCATCGATCACCAGCGGCGGCAGCACGCGCACCACATTGTCACCGGCCGAAACCGCGAGGACCTGATGATTGTCGCGCATGTGCGCTACGAAAGGACGCGGCTCGACCTTCATCTTCAAACCGATGAACAGGCCCCGACCGCGGACGAGTTCGAAAAGATCGGGGTAGTTGCCGATGAACTGTTCGAGGCGCGACTTCAGCCGCTCACCCGTCGCCCGCACGCCGGCAAGGAACTCTTCGTCGGCAATCACGTCAAGCACCGCGCCAATCGCTGCCATGGCGAAGGGGTTGCCGCCATAGGTCGACCCGTGGGTTCCTGCGACCATGCCGCGGGCAGCCTTTTCGGTGGCAAGGCACGCGCCAACCGGGAAGCCCCCGCCGATGCCCTTGGCCGTCGCCATGATGTCCGGCTCGATGCCATACTGTTCATAGGCATAGAGCGTACCTGACCGGCCTACGCCGCTCTGCACTTCGTCGAGCACAAGCATCAGGTCATGTTCGTCGCACAGCTGGCGCAGTCCCTGCAGGAAAGCCTCGTCGGCAATGCGGATACCGCCTTCGCCCTGGATCGGCTCGACCAGGAAACCGGCCGTGTTGGGTCCGATCGCAGCCTTCGCGGCCTCCAGATCGTTGAACTCAAGGTACTTGAAGCCGGGGAGCAGGGGCAGGAAGCCCTTGTGCATCTTCTCCTGGCTCGACGCGCTGATGGTCGCCATCGTCCGCCCGTGGAAGGCGTTGTTGAAGGTGATGAGTTCGTACTTCTCATCGTTGCCGACCGACTGGTGATAGGCACGCGCGGTCTTGATCGCACATTCCACCGCCTCGGCGCCGGAATTGGTGAAGAACACGGTATCGGCAAAGGTGAGATCGACCAGCCGCTGCGCGATGGCTTCGCCCTGCGGGCTGCCATAGAGGTTCGAGACATGCATCAGCGTCTCGGCTTGCTTCTGGATCGCTCCGATCAGGCCCTTGTGCGAATGACCTAGGGCATTGACCGCGATGCCGCTGGCGAAATCGAGGAATCGGCGGCCGTCTTCGCTGATCAGATGGCAGTGTTCGCCGCGAACGGGCCGAACTCCGCACCGGGGGTATACGGGCATCAGCGGGGTGATCGACATGTCGGTAATCCTCGAAACGAATCAATGAGACGAAATTGGTGAATCGCAAACGACAAATGGCGGCCCTATCCGGACCGCCATTTGCGCGCTTTTATGCTGTTGCAATGCCCCGGTCAAACGACCGGGATCAAAGCAGGCTGATCAACCCTGAAGCGGCGACAGGTTGACCGCCGAGTACTTGCCTCGTCGATCGACCTCGATGTCGAACTCCACGCGATCGCCTTCGTTCAGGGCGCTGAGGCCCGAACGCTCGACTGCGCTGATGTGAACGAAGGCATCAGGCTGCCCATCGTCACGGGTGATGAAGCCAAAGCCCTTCATCGAGTTGAAGAACTTCACCGTGCCGGTGGCTTTCTCGCCGGTCAGCTGACGCTGCGGTGCAACCTCGCGCTTCTGCACGGGGATGACATCGCCGACGACCACGAGGTCGCTGGCCGAAACCTTGCCGCCGCGATCGACGAGCTGGAATTCCAGCTGCTGCCCTTCGGCCAGGCCTTCCAGACCCGCACGTTCGACCGCGCTGATGTGCACGAACACATCGTCGCCGCCTTCATCGCGCTGAATGAAGCCGAAACCCTTTGCCGAATTGAAAAACTTTACGACGCCGCGGCCCTGTCCAACGACCTGAGCCGGCATGCCGCCGCCACGAGGAGCGCCGCCGCCGCCGCCGAAGCCGCGACCACCACCGCCGCCGCCGAAGCCGCCACGCGGGCCACCGCCGCCACGGTCGTCGCCGCCACCGCCGAAGCGATCACCGCCGCCACCGCCGAAACGGTCGCCACCACCGAAGCGATCACCGCCTCCAAATCGATCCTGTCCGGCGAAGAACGGATCGAAATCGTCCTCTCCAAACCGATCCCGCTTGTCGCGTCCCCTTCCGCGACGACCTCTGTCAAAACCCATCTTTACGAACGTACCTTCGATGCGCCCCACAAGCATTCACTCGGACGCGTGGACGATCCGCGCCGAACGTCAGAAAACTTACCGGACATGCGCCCGCACCTCTTCTGCGGTCACGGTTCATACACTAGTCTCAAGCCCATGGCGAACAGAATTACGTGCCTTTTTCGTTGAACCGCGCGGGATTGGACCATCCAGTTCGTCGATTTGGCTTGCCAGTTGCTTCAAGAGCGCCTCTTGATCGCGCCGCCCTGAAGGTGCCATGCGTCTTCGCCAAGGCTGCCATTTCGGAGAAATACGATCATGTTCCGCCAGATTACCGACACCGTTTTCGCCAGTCCGCAGATCGGCCTCGACGCCATTGCGGCCGCGAAAGACATGGGAATCGTGCGGATTATCAACAATCGTCCCGAAGGCGAAAGCGATGATCAGACTCCGGGCGCGGAAATCGAAGCAGCCGCGAAAGCCGCCGGAATGGACTATGTCGCGATCCCGGTAACCCATGCCGGTTTCAGCGAAGCGCAGGTCGACGCGATGTTCGAGGCGCTGGAAAGTGCAGACGGTCCGGTGCTGGCCTACTGCCGTTCGGGAACCCGTTCGACCCTCCTGTGGGCCCTCGCGCGGGCGAAGGCAGGCGACAATCCGACCGTGATTGCCTCCAAGGCGTCGGCCGCTGGGTACGACGTCTCCCCGATTCGCCAGCTGATCGAAATGCTCGCCGCACGGAGCTGACCGGACCGATCAGGACCGGGGGTCAGAGCGCCGGTTCTCCCTGTTCTCCGGTCCGGATTCGCCGGACGTCGGCGAGCTCGTAAACGAAAATCTTGCCGTCGCCGATTTCGTCATTGTTCGCCGTGCGGCGAATGACTTCGACGATCCTGTCGGCAAGCCCATCCGGAACGGCAATCTCGAGCCTGATCTTGGGCAGCATGGACGATGCGTACTCCGCGCCGCGGTAGACTTCCGTCTGCCCCCTCTGACGACCGAAGCCGCTGACTTCGGAGACCGTCATGCCGGAGATCCCAGCCGACCCGAGGGCATCCTTCACTTCCGTGAACTTGAAGGGTTTGATGATAGCCGTGATGTATTTCATCGCGCACCCCGCCCGTTAGCGCGTTCATCCCGGCCATTACCGGAACCGGTTGGCAGCATCACACATGCCGGCCGGAAAACACAGTGAAATGGCGCAGACAGAAAAATAGGCCGGAGCGGCTGGCTCCGGCCCTTACAGTCTGTGTTCGCAGGAGGAACACCGGTTGGCGACGACGGATGGGAGGAGAGGATGAAGTACCCGCCGCCGCCAAACTCTAGGAACTTAGTTGTAGGCGCGCTCGCCATGCTCACCGATGTCGAGGCCTTCCTGCTCGACTTCGGGAGTGACGCGCAGGCCGGTGATCAGCTTGGCGATGAAGATCGCGATGAAGGTACCGACTGCAGCCCATGCAATCGAGAGAAGGACCGCCTGGATCTGGATCCACACCTGGGCGCCCATCGCGGTCGAACCGTCGCCCGGCCCACCGAGACCCGGCTGATAGACGAAGCCGGTGCCGATGGCGCCGACGATGCCGCCGATGCCGTGAACGCCGAAAGCATCCAGCGAGTCATCGTATCCGAGCGCCGGCTTCACCTTCGAGACCATGATGAAGCAGATGAGCGAAGCGATGGCGCCGAGGACGATCGCGCCGAACGGGCCCGAGTTGCCAGCTGCCGGGGTAACGGCGACGAGGCCGGCGACGATACCCGAGCAGAAGCCCAGTGCCGAACCCTTGTGACCCGAGAACCGCTCCGCAAGCATCCAGAACAGGCCGGCCGAAGCGGTGGCGACGAAAGTGTTGATCATGGCGAGACCGGCGGTGCCGTCAGCCTCGAGTTCGGAACCGGCGTTGAAGCCGAACCAACCCACCCACAGCAGGCCGGTGCCGACCATGGTCAGCGTCAGCGAGTGCGGCGGCATCGGCTCGCTCGGGTAGCCCTTGCGCTTGCCGAGGATCAGCGCGGCAACGAGAGCCGAAACACCGGCGTTGATGTGAACGACCGTACCGCCGGCGAAGTCGAGAGCGCCCATCTCGAAGAGAAGGCCGCCGCTCGCCCACACCATGTGCGCGATCGGGAAATAGACGATGGTGAGCCACACGGCGGTGAAAGCCATGACTGCCGAAAACTTCATGCGCTCAACCGTCGCGCCCAGGACGAGGGCAGCGGTGATCGCGGCGAAGGTCATCTGGAAGCAGATGAAGACGTATTCGCTGATGACTTCGTCAGAGAACGTGGCGGCCGTGCTGTCCGGCGTGGTGTTCGCCAGGAACGCGTTGCCCCAGGCGAAGAAGGCATTGCCTTCGGGACCGAATGCGGTCGAGTAACCGTAGATCACCCAGATGATCATGGCGAGCGCAGCGGCAGCGCCGATCTGGGTCATGGTCGAAAGCATGTTCTTGGAGCGGGTCAGACCGCCGTAGAACAAGGCAAGGCCGGGCAGGATCATAAGCAGGACCAGAACGGTCGAGGTCATCATCCAGGCATTGTTACCGGGGTTGGGGACCGGAGCGGCCGCTGCGGCGGCTTCCTGGGCCCAGGCGGGCATGGCGGCGAACATGGACGCACCGAGTACGCCTGCGCCGCAAATCATCTTGCGGATCATCGTGGATTCCCTCCTGTCGGAAGCGCCTGTCAAAGCGCGGTGTCGCCGGATTCGCCGGTGCGGATGCGCACTGCCGCAGCAAGGTCGAGGACAAAGATCTTGCCGTCGCCGATTGCTTCGGTGCTCGCCACCTGCTGGATCGTTTCCACGATCTTGGCAGCCAGATCGTCGGTCGCGGCGACCTCGATCTTCACCTTCGGCAGCATGTTGGTCGAATACTCGGCCCCACGATAGATTTCCGTCTGACCCTTCTGGCGCCCGAATCCCTTCACCTCGGACACGGTCATGCCTGCAACACCGATCGCACCCAGCGCTTCCCGAACTTCGTCGAGCTTGAAGGGCTTGATGATGGCTATGATGAACTTCATGCCTATCCCCTGTCTGCCGCCGGCCCAGCGCCGGCTGCAGACATGCTAAGCAAGCTGCGTGCCAATTTACGAAATGGCAAGATTCAAGGCGGATTCGAGCCCGGCAGCCTCACCCACAGCACAGGTCGGCGCCCGATTCCTGAGCAGTTGCCTATTTTTTAGGCAGCCCTAGCGAGGCATGGACGGGCAAATGGTCCGACCCGACCGCCGAAAGGGGACTATGGTGGACTTTAGTGTCGAGCACTTCCCATTGAGGCGACACGATAATGCGATCCAGCCGGGCGATCGGTCGCCGCGCCGGGAAACTCTGCCCAGGCGCCAACACCCGCCAGCTTGCATCGAATTCGCGGAAGCAGCCGCCGTGGACCGCCCATTCGTTAAGGTCCCCCATCAGGACCGTCGGGCAATCGTGATCGCAATCGGCGACGTGGGCGAGGACGCTGCGCACCTGGTGGCGCCTGCGCAGGCCCGACAGGTCGAGATGCATGCCCACGACGCGAAAACGCTGCCCCTCAACCATGAGGTCGGCCCGCACCGCACCCCTCGGTTCGAGCACCGGCAAGGGCACGGGCGCCGCTTCGACGAGATCGATGCCCTTGCGCACGAGGATCGCGTTGCCGTGCCAGCCCAGGCTGTCCGGCTTCATCGACATCGGGACCGGGTGGTAGTCGGTCGCATCGTGGATCGCATCGAGAGGCAGCGCCGCCATCCTTCGGCCGAAACGGCGGTCCACTTCCTGAAGGGCGACGATATCGGCATCGACCTCGCGCAGGATGCGCAAAATCCGCTCATGATCGCGCCGACGGTCGAGGCCGACCGCCTTGTGGATGTTATAACTCGCAAACCTGATCTTCACGCCCGAAACCGCTCCTGCAGGCCCCGACCGGGCCTCCTTTCAGGCAGAGTATCACCGACGATCCGGAGGCTGCCAAGGTCTGTGCAGGATCAATCCGCGAAGCCGGTGGCGGGTTCCCTGCGGATCGAACGGCTCAACGCTCCTTGGTGGCGCTGAAAGTCAGATCCGGATTGCGTTCCTGCTGGTAGCCCACGTCCCAGGCCGACTTGGCCATGAACACCGGATCGCCGTCACGGTCCTTGGCCAGGTTCATCTTGTTGAAGTCGGCAAAATCCCGGAGCGCCTTGTCGCTGCCCTTGATCCAGCGCGCCGTATCGAAAGGCGAAGCCTCGAGCATCGCCTCGACCTTGTACTCCGCCTCCAGCCGCGAGATCAGCACGTCGAGCTGGAGCTGGCCGACGACGCCGACGATCCATTGCGAACCGATCTCCGGGTAGAAGACCTGGATGACGCCCTCTTCGGACAGGTCGTCGAGTGCCTTGCGCAGCTGCTTGGTCTTGGTCGGGTCCTTGAGTGCGACGCGGCGCAGGATTTCCGGCGCGAAGTTGGGCAGGCCGGTGAAGCGAATCTGGTTCTTCTCGGACAGGGTATCGCCCACGCGCAGGGTGCCGTGGTTGGGAATGCCGATGATGTCGCCCGGCTCGGCGCTGTCGGCGATTTCGCGGTCCTGCGCAAAGAAGAGAATCGGCGAGTGCACCGCGATCGGCTTGCCCAGCCCTGACGGTGTCAGCTTCATGCCGCGCTTGAAGGTGCCGGACACCAGCCGCATGAAGGCGATGCGGTCGCGGTGCATCGGGTCCATGTTGGCCTGGACCTTGAAGATAAAGCCGGTGACTTCCTTGTGTCCGGGATCGACCGGACCGGCCTCGGTCGGCTGCGGGCGCGGCGGCGGCGCGAATTTCGCGATTGCGTCGATCAGCTCGACCACGCCGAAGTTCTTGAGTGCGGAACCGAAGAACACCGGTGTCAGGTCGCCACCGCGATAGGCTTCGATGTCGAATTCGGGATAGCCGGCCCGGGCCAGCTCGATTTCCTCGGCAACCTCCCCGGGCAGTTCGACGTCTTCATCGACCTTGCCGAGGAATTCCTTGCTGCCCCCTTCCGGACGGCTGACCCTGCCGCTCTTGAGGTCGAGAATGCCCTGGAACAGGCCGCCCATGCCGACCGGCCAGGACATCGGGCAGACATCGAGCGCGAGGACGTCGGCCACTTCGTCGAGCAGGTCGAAGCAGGCCCGGCCTTCGCGGTCGACCTTGTTGACGAAAGTGATGATCGGTACCGAGCGCAGGCGGCAGACCTCGAACAGCTTGCGGGTCTGCGGCTCGATGCCCTTGGCCGCGTCGATCACCATGATCGCCGAATCGACCGCCGTCAGCGTGCGGTAGGTATCCTCGGAAAAGTCCTCGTGGCCCGGCGTGTCGAGCAGGTTGAAGGTGATCGTGTTGCCATCGGCATCGGTGCGCTCGAAGGTCATGACCGAGCTGGTCACCGAGATGCCGCGCTGCTGCTCGATCTTCATCCAGTCCGAGCGTGCGCGGCGCGCCTGTCCGCGCGCCTTGACCTGTCCGGCAAGGTGAATCGCCCCGCCCTGAAGCAGGAGCTTCTCGGTCAGGGTCGTCTTGCCCGCGTCAGGATGCGAGATGATGGCGAAGGTGCGGCGCGATGCAGTCATGGGCGCGCCTTTAGTGGCGCGCGCGCCTAACCGCAACTTTCGTGCGCTTACCCTTCGCGGGCGACCTGGAAGCCGGCGAAGGACTGATTGACCGGCATCAGCTCCAGGGCATTGATATTGACGTGCGGCGGCTGGCTGGCGACCCACAGCACGACGTCAGCGATATCCGCCCCCGTCAACGGGTTCACGCCGGCATAAAGCCGGTCCGAGGCGTCCTGATCCCCGCCCGTGCGAATGACGGTGAACTCGGTCTCGACCATGCCCGGCTCGATCGAGGTGACCCGCACCCCGGTGCCCGAGAGGTCCGAGCGCAGGCCCAGCGAGAATTGACGTACGAAGGCCTTCGTGCCGCCGTAGACGTTGCCACCGGTGTAGGGATAGGTCGCCGCAACCGAGGAAAGGTTCACGATCACCGCCTTGCGCGCGATCAGCCCGGGCAGCAGCTTGTGGGTGAGCGAGACCAGCGAGGTCACGTTGGTCTCGATCATCGTCTTCCATTCATCGAGATCGGACTTCTGCGCGGGCTGGGTACCGAGCGCGAGCCCGGCATTGTTCACGAGGCAGTCGATCTGCGCGAATTCTTCGGGAAGCGCGGCCAAGGCGGCATCGCGGGCCGCTTCATCGCGCACATCGAAAATGCAGGGGTGGACATTGTCCGCGCCCAGTTCGCCCACCAATGCGGCGAGCCGCTCCGCCCGGCGACCGGTTGCCACCACGCGCCACCCGGCCTTCACGAAGGCGCGGGCACAGGCTTCGCCGATACCGGCCGTGGCACCGGTGACGAGAACGGTCTTCATCTTGATCTCCTTCAATCGGCCGTCAGGACGGTCACGTCCATGCGGAACGAACGGCTGGCGCCGGGTTCGAGTTCAACGATTCCAGGCTTGCTCCGGAAATCGCCGGCGTATCCCACCGGATCGGCGTGGCCCTGCCAGGGCTCGATGCACAAGTAGCGCGCGCCCGGTTTCTGCCAGATCCCCAGCATCGGCGTATCGGGAAAGGCGATGGCCACCTGGGAACCGCCGGGCGTCCCGAAAGTCAGCGAGCGGCTCGTCGGCGCGTCCCAGATCATCGCGTCCGGCTCGAACAGCGCGGCGTCGAGTTCCAGATGGTGCCCTTCCACCGGGGTTTCGAAGGCTTCCGACAGAAGCAGGCCGCTCGACGGATCGATTCGCCGGATCGGTTGCGGCTCGGGCTCGGCGAACACGATGACGTGATCGGCCTTTTCCGACCCGCCGGGCAGCGGCCAGGCGAAGGCGGGATGATAGCCGAAACTGAAGGGCAGCGACGCATTGCCGGTGTTGCGAACCGTCGTCGCCATATGCAGCGTCATGCCTGTCAGATGGAACTCCACCTCCAGCGCAAAGGCGAAAGGATAGACCGCGCGGGTTTCATCGCTGTCCGTCAGGCGAAAGCGGGCGCGGCTTTCATCCGCCTCGATAACTTCGAACAAGGAATTTCGAGCGAAGCCGTGCTTGGGCAAGGCAAATTCCTGCCCATCGAGCAGGTACCTGTCGCCATTGAGGGCGCCGACAATGGGGAACAGGAGCGGAGCATGGCCGCCCCAGAACGCCGGGTCGGCGTCGGTCATGAACTCGCGCCCGAGCGCGTCGGTCAGCGACCAGAGTTCGGCCCCGAAGGGATTGATCCGGGCGGTCAGATCGCCGGAACCGATAGTCAGCAATTCCACTTCCGGCACCGGCGATCTCCTGTCCTGGTCGGTCAGCCGCGCAGCACGGCCCCGAGCTTGGCGGCAGCGGCGGTCACCTTGTCGGCAATCGCCTTGAGGTCTTCTTCCTTGTAGCTCTTTTCCTGCGGCTGGAGCGTCACTTCAAGGGCCAGCGACTTCTGGCCCTCGGGAACGCCAGCGCCGCGGAAATCGTCGAAGAGGCGGGCCGAGACGATGTTCGCCTTGTCCGCGCCCTGCACCAGCCGCACGAGATCGCCCGCCGGCGTCTCAAGCGGAACGAGGAAGGCAAAGTCGCGCGTGATCGCCTGCAGCGCAGGCGGCGCATACTTGATCCGGGCGAAGCTGGCCGCGCCCTTCTTTGCCGGGATGGCATCGAGATAGATCTCGGCCAGGGCCACCTGCCCATCGATGTCGAATTGCTTCGCCACCTTGGGATGGATCATGCCGAAGCGCGCCAGCACGTTCTTGGGCCCGAGGCGCAGCGTCGCCGACTGCCCGGGATGGAACTGCGGCCCGGCCTCGCCCATGACCTGGAGCTTCTCGACAGGGGCGCCCGCCTCGGCGAGCAGCGCCAGCACTTCACCCTTGGCGTCGAAGGCGTCGAAAGCCGTCGCCTTGCCCGTTGCCCAGCCACGCGACGCCTTCTCGCCAGCAAGCACGACGCCGAGGGTCAGGCGCTCGTCGCTCATGCCCGCCTGGCCCCGCAGATAGCGGCGGCCGATCTCGAACAGGCGCAAGCTGGCCGCGCCGCGATCAAGATTGCGACGCGCAGCGGAAAGCAGGCCCGGCAGCAGCGAGGGACGCATGACCTTCATGTCTTCGCTGATCGGGTTCGACAGGGTCCACAGGGCCCCTTCGCCATGGGCAAAGGCCGCGGCTTCTGCTTCGGGAAGGAACGACCAGGTCACCGCCTCGTGCATGCCGCGCGCAGCAGCGGCGCGGCGAACGCGGCGCTCCAGCTTCTGCATGGCCGTGGCAGTCGGCAGGGCGACGCCATCGGCACGCGGCAGGGCAACGCTTTCCACCTTGTCGAGCCCGTGGATGCGCACCACTTCCTCGACGATGTCGGGCGCGCCGTCGATGTCTGGACGCCAGCCCGGGACGGTCACGGCCCAGGCCTTGTCGAAATTCGTTTCCTCGGCGACTACCGAGAAGCCCAGCGCCTCAAGGATGCGCTGCTGCTCTTGGGGCTGTACCGCTACGCCGCCGAGCTTCTCGGTCAAGCCGGGCTCGAAATGGACGATCTTGGGCGAAGCCGGCGCCGCACCGGCGCGAACCACGTGCGAAGCTTCGCCGCCGCAGATCATCTGGATCAGCGCAGTCAGGAAATCGAGACCGGTGTCGAGGAACTGCGGATCGATGCCCCGCTCGAAGCGGCTGCGCGCATCCGAGGTGAGATTGAGCTTGCGCCCCGTCTTGGCAATGCGAACCGGATCGAAATAGGCGATCTCGAGCAGGACGTCGGTCGTCTCGTCGGAACATCCCGAATGCTCGCCGCCCATGATGCCGGCGATGTCGTGCACGCCGTTGTCGTCGGCGATCACGGTCATCTCGCCATCGAGCGTGTAGCTCTTCTCATTCAGCGCAACGACGGTCTCGCCATCGCGGGCCCGGCGGGCGACCACGGGACCCGACAGCTTGGCCAGATCGTAGGCATGGGCCGGACGACCATGGCCGAGCATCAGGTAATTGGTGATATCTACCAGTGCCGAAATCGGACGCTGGCCTGCCGAGAGCAGCTGGTCCTGCAGCCACTGGGGCGACGGGCCGTTCTTCACACCCTTGATCACGCGGCCGTAGAAGGCCGGGCAGCCATCAGGATCGTCAGTACGGATTTCGACCGGGCACGGGAAAGTGCCTTCGACGTGCTCCACCCTGATCGGCTTGAGTGTGCCGAGGCCGGCCGCAGCCAGGTCGCGGGCAATGCCGAAGAGACCCATGCAGTCCGGCCGGTTGGGGGTGATTGCCACTTCGATGATCGGGCTCGCGCCGTGATAGGCGGCGAAATCGGTGCCGACCGGCGCGTCTTCGGGCAGCTCGATGATCCCATCGTGGTCTTCACCCAGCTCCAGCTCGCGCGTGGAGCACATCATGCCGTTCGATTCGACGCCGCGCACGGCGGAAACCTTGAGGACCATGCCGTTGGCGGGAACCGTCGCACCGGGCAGGCCCAGTACGCCGACGAGCCCGGCACGCGCATTCGGGGCACCGCAGACGACCTGGATCGGATCGCCCTCGCCGGTATCGACCGTGAGCACCTGCAGCTTGTCGGCATCGGGGTGACGCGCAGCGGTCAAAACCTTGGCGACGCGAAAGCCGGCGAGCCTGGCGGCAGGGTCCTCGATGCCTTCGACTTCAAGGCCGATGGCATTGAGCGTGGCCGCCACTTCGTCGACGGTCGCTTCGGTTTCGATGTAGCGCTTGAGCCAGGCGAGCGAGAATTTCATGTGTTCTTTCCTTCCGCTCAGGCCGGGGTACCGACGCCACCCGAAAGGGTCGGCACGTCGAGGGCGGAGAAGCCGTAGTGAGAGAGCCAGCGAACGTCGCCGTCGAAGAAGGCGCGCAGGTCGTCCATGCCGTACTTCAGCATGGCGAGGCGGTCGACGCCGGTACCGAAGGCAAAGCCCTGCCATTCGTCGGGATCGAGCCCGCCGGCCTCGATGACGCGGCGATTGACCATACCCGAGCCCAGCACTTCCATCCAGGCATGGCCCGGCGCATCGCCCGATCCGCCCACGACGCGGCGACCGCCCTCGTAGGCATAACCCACGTCGACTTCGACCGAGGGTTCGGTGAAGGGGAAGTAGCTGGGACGCAGGCGCAGCACGATATCGTCACGTTCGAAGAAGGCCTTGAGGAAGGTTTCCAAGGTCCACTTGAGGTGCCCCAGGTGGATGCCCTTGTCGATGACGAGGCCCTCGATCTGGTGGAACATCGGCGTGTGCGTGGCATCGCTGTCGGAACGATAGACGCGCCCCGGCGCGATGACGCGCAGCGGTGCCCCGCCAGGATTGTGCTTCACCACATCGAGCATCGAACGGATCTGCACCGGCGAGGTATGCGTGCGCAGCAGCATCTCGCGCCCGCCTTCGTTGCGGTCGGGGAAATAGAAGGTGTCGTGCATCGCGCGCGCCGGATGGCTTTCGGGCATGTTGAGCGCGGTGAAATTGTGCCAGTCGTCTTCGATCTCGGGACCGGTGGCAACGGCAAAGCCCATGTCGGCGAAGACTTCCGCCAGTTCGTCCATCACCTGCGAGACCGGGTGTACCGATCCGCGCGGCTGCTCAGGCGCGGGCAGCGAAAGGTCGATGGTCTCGGATGCGAGGCGGGCATCGAGCGCCGCGGTTTCCAGCGCGTCCTTGCGTGCGGTCAGCGCCTCGGTAACGCTCTCGCGCAGACCGTGGATCCTGGGGCCTTCGACCTTGCGTTCATCGGGGCTCATCTTGCCCAGGGTCTTGAGCAGGCCCGAGATCGAGCCCTGCTTACCCAGAAATTCGACGCGCAGCGCCTCCAGCGTATCGAGATCGGATGCCCCCGCTATCCGCGAGAGCGCCTCCTGGCCGGTTGCTGCGTAGTCCACGTGTCGTCTGCCTGCTGCGTTGCTGGTATCGAGCCGCGGTCCTTAGGCAGGTCAGCCGCGAATCGCAACGAAAGAGCAGGATAGCGCGGCGCGAAGGCGCAATTCTTCACAGCGCGGGCTTGATCTCGCGCCAGCCCGCACCTTGCTGCAGTTCGCGCGCGACTTCGCGGGAATAGCGCGTCCGCTCGCGAATGATCGGCTCGACGACCGGCTTGGCAAGCTGCCCGTATTCGGACGGGGTCATGCCCATGAACTCGCGGAAGTCTCGAACGAACTGCGCCTGGTCGTGATAGGCGGCGTCCATCGCCCCCATCCACTTGAGCGTCGGGTCGACGGTGAAGTCGATCAGGCTGCGCAGGAAGCGCTGGCGACGCAGGAGCGTCTTGGGTGAGAACCCGAAGGCGCGCTGGCACAATCGCTCCAGCGTGCGGCGGCTGACGCCCGAACGGTCGACCAGTTGCGGCACCGTCTCGATATCCGGATCGTAAAGCGCTTCGTAGACTTCGGCGATGCTGCGGGCGGAAGGATCCTGTAGCGGCTCGAGTCCATCGAAAAATCGGGTCAGGCGGTCCAGTTCGCCCTGCCGGTCGGGCGCGGGTCCGAACAGTGTCTGCGCCAATGGCCTGAACTTGGCGAAGGCGGGATGGGTCATGCCATCGGCCAGCCGGTTGGCATAGGCACGCGCTGGCTCTCCGATCAGCAGCGCCCAGCCCAGTGGATGGAGCAGCACGCCCCACTGGCGAATGGTCCCTGTCCGCAGGTACGCCTCCTGCGAGCGTGGCCCCGAGACGGAAAACGTCGCCGTGCCGAGCGATTGCCCCTCGCGCGTCATGCCGCCGACGAGCGGCACATGATTGAACCGCAGGGTTGCCCAGTCGGGAAACATGAAGTCTTCAACGAAACCATCGCCATCGACTTCGATCTCAATCAGGAAAACCCCGGCGAAATAGCGCTGCAACCTCGGAGAGGTGCTCATGTATTCCGCAGACACCTTGCAGGACGGGGGCATCCTTTCAAGCTCCTAACTGGAACAGCGAACTTAATGCAAAGTTCTGCGCACGCAAGAAAATGGGCGCGGATTCATGCATCCACGCCCATTCCTGATCTCGGTCCGGGCTGTCGGGCCCGGGCGGAAAGCGGTTCCGATCAGGCCGGAAGCGCTTCCTTCGCCTGCTTGATCACCGCCGAGAAAACCGAACCCTCGTTCATGGCGAGGTCGGCCATCGTCTTGCGGTCGAGTTCGATCCCGGCGAGCTTGGCGCCGTGGATGAACTGCGAGTAGGTCAGGCCTTCGGCGCGGACGGCAGCGTTGATACGCTGGATCCAGAGCGCGCGGAAAGTCCGCTTCTTAACCTTGCGGTCGCGATAGGCGTACTGGCCGGCCTTTTCGACGGCCTGGCGAGCGACGCGGATCGTATTCTTGCGGCGGCCGCGGTAGCCCTTGGCCTGGTCCAGAATACGCTTGTGCTTGGCGCGGGTGGTTACACCCCTCTTGATACGGCTCATCGGTCAGTACTCCTCAGTTGAGCCCGTAGGGCGCCCACTTCTTGATCGTCTTGGCATCGGCGTCGGAAATGACCTCGGTGCCGCGATTCTGGCGGATGTACTTGCCGTTATGGCTGATCAGGCGGTGACGCTTGCCGGCAACGCCGTGCTTCACCTTGCCGGTGGCGGTGAGCTTGAAGCGCTTCTTGACGCCGCTCTTCGTCTTCAACTTGGGCATTTTCGACTCCTTTTCAGGGACACGTCGCACCAGCCGTGGCAGCCCTTCATGGCCAGACCAGCACGCCGAATCCCCGTTGTGGAGATTCGACCGCGTCGATTGAAGGTCGCGCCCTTAGTGGGAAGTCCGCCGCAAGGCAAGCGCGAAGAGGCGCCAGACCGACGTTCACACCCCGTTACGCAACGTGGTGAAAGCACTCGACCGGCTCTCCTTGAGCCATGCGAGGAAATCACCGCCGACTATCGGGCGAGCATGAGCGGGAAGCGGGATCCGCCAGAGATAGACCTGCGCCGCGATTCGCAATCCCTGGTCGGTGCGCACCGGCATCGCCGCGCGGCGGTATTCCCTGCCTTCATAACGATCGAGAATGGACAATTCGCCTGCCGCCAGTTCAAGGTCGCACAAGGTGCCGCGCACGCGTTGCGCGGATGCCGCCGGAACCAGAGCGGGAAACCAGCCACTGCTGACGCGAATCGCATGAATCCGTCCGGGAACGCTGGCTTCTGCGCTTGCCCCGCAGCGCGCCGCGATCCATTCGCCCATGCGGGTTCCCGCGTGGGGCTGAAGCGTACCGTAAACGAATAATCGCAGCCGCGTCACCGCTTCGGGCCGTCACCGATCAGTGATGGCAAGCCAGCGCTTCCACGACGTCTTCCAGTCGCGCCGGATCGCCGATCGCCAGGACTTCACCGCCCGAGGCGGCGTGAAGCGGCTCACCGTTCCAGTCGCACATCGTCCCGCCCGCCCCTTCGACGATCGGCACGAGAGCAGCCCAATCGTGCAGCTTCAACCCGGCCTCGCAGACGAGATCGATCTGCCCCGAAGCAAGCAGGCCATAATTATAGCAGTCTCCGCCCATCATCATCCGGCGATGGTCGGTGCGGGCGGCAAGGGCCATGAAGTGGTCGCCCTGATGGTCGTCGAAATATTGCGGGCCAGTCGTCGCCAGCATGGCATCGGAGAGTTGGCGGCAGGTCCGGGTGCGCACCTCGCGTCCATTGAACGTGGTCGCCATGCCGCTGGCACCCACCCAACGCTCACCGAGAATCGGCTGATCGATCACGCCCATCACGGGCCAGCCGTCGACCAGCAGGGCGATCAGGGTGCCGAAGATCGGCCGACCCGCGATGAACGAGACGGTGCCGTCGATCGGGTCGAGCACCCAGGTCCGGCCCGATGTTCCGGCTTCGGTGCCGAATTCCTCGCCGACGATCTCGTCGCGCGGCACTTCCGCCTTGAGGATCCGGCGCATCGCCTCTTCGGCGGCGCGGTCGGCCACCGTTACCGGTGAGGCATCATCCTTGCGCTCGGCATCGAGTCCGGAACGAAAGTGCGGGCGAATCGCATCGCCGGCGGCATCCGCCAGACGCAGGGCAAGGGCGAGGTCCTGATCGATCTTCATGGGCACCCTCTGCCTGCAGCTTTCCGGACTGGTCAAGCGGCAATATGTTAACTGCAGTACCTGTAAGAAAATTGCAGGTCGGCTAAAAGGAATGTATGAATTTCCTACATTGCGACACTTGGAGCGACATTGTATTTCATGGTTAAGGGGTTTTAACTTAACGAAAGAGGGGCATGCATCGCAAGAAACGTCCGGCCGTGGACTCGTCCATAGCGTCGGAACAGGGGATGACTAGTGGAGGCCAACCCCTTTCCTATAACCGGGCACCTGCACCGGACCTGGCCCCGTGGGTAGGTCGCCTGTACGTGACCAAAGTAACCGCACCTGAGGACTATCGGTTGTCCTGCGGGCTGTTCAACGACACCGCCTGCGTGCGTATCCAGCTTGCCGGCGACTGGAGGGCGGTGACGGCTACAGGCCCCGAACATTTCGGCAAGGCTGCACTATTTTTCGGCCCTCAGTCGCGGCGCATGCCCGTTTCGGTAACGGGCAGCTTCACAAGCGTCGGCCTTGCCTTGCGCCCGGGCGCCTGCCTCACGCTGCAGGGCCTGCACGTGCGCGAATTCGTGGACCGGCTGGTCGTGACCGATGCGGTCAAAACGCCCTCGGCCAGAATCCTTTCACGCATCGATCCGGATGGAACCCCGGAAGACTGGCTGCAGGGACTGGAAGAGATGATTCGGCAGCGAATCGCTCAGATCGACGCAAAGCAGCCCGATCCGATCATCTCCCGCTTCGAAGAGCTGGCGTTCAGCAATCCCAACATCACCGTCGCCCAGGCGGCGCGCGATTGCGGCGTCGAACGCCGCAAGCTCGAACGCATGGTCAGCCGTGACTTCGGCATGTCACCCAAGCAGGTCTTGCGCCGCGCCCGCGCGCTCGACATGGCAAGCTATCTGCGCGGCGTGGCGGACAGGAACGAGGGCGACGAGATCACCCTGCGCTATTATGATGAAAGCCACCTCATCCACGAATTCACCGAACTGTTCGGAATGTCGCCGCGCCAGTTCCAGAGCACGCCGCAACCGATCCTGACCCTGGCCCTCGAATCGCGGCAGGCCCGCAGGCTGGAAGCGCTCAAGCGGCTCCAGCCCGGAGAAGACAGACCCTGGGCGTGACGAGCCGGACGCCACACTCGCAGCGCCAGCCCTTCATCGTTTGATTGGAAGCAGATCCAGCTCAGTCGAAGAGGCTGGAAACCGAGCTTTCGTCAGCGATACGGCGAATCGCCTCGCCGATCAGCGGCGCGATGGTCAGGATGCGGATGCGATCCGATTCGCGGGCGGCCTCGGTGGCCTGAATCGAATCGGTGATCACCAGTTCCTTGAGCGCCGAATTGTTGACGCGCGAAACCGCCGCACCAGAGAGCACACCGTGGGTAATGTAGGCGGTGACGCTGACCGCGCCCTCGTCCATCAGCGCCTGCGCGGCATTGCACAGGGTGCCGCCCGAATCGATGATGTCGTCGATCAGGATGCAGGCGCGGCCCTTGACGTCGCCGATGATGTTCATGACCTCGGACTGGCCCGGACGATCGCGGCGCTTGTCGACGATGGCCAGCGGCGCATTGTCGAGACGCTTGGCCAGCGCGCGGGCGCGGACCACGCCGCCGACGTCAGGCGAGACCACCATCAGCGACTGGTCGCCGTAGCGGGCCTGGATATCGGCCGCCATGACCGGCGCTGCGAAGAGGTTGTCGGTCGGGATATCGAAGAAGCCCTGGATCTGACCGGCGTGCAGGTCGACCGAGAGGACGCGGTCGGCGCCGGCTTCGGTGATCAGGTTGGCAACGAGCTTGGCCGAGATCGGCGTGCGCGGTCCGGGCTTGCGGTCCTGGCGGGCATAGCCGAAGTAGGGAACGACAGCCGTGATCCGCTTGGCCGAAGCGCGGCGCAGCGCGTCGATGCAGATCAGCAGTTCCATCAGGTTGTCGTTCGCCGGGAAGCTCGTCGGCTGGACGACGAAGACATCTTCGCCGCGCACGTTCTCATGGATTTCGACGAAGATTTCCTCGTCGGCGAAGCGCCGGACGCTGGCATCGGTTAGCGGCAACTCCAGATAGCCCGCGATAGCGCGCGCAAGCGGAAGGTTGCTGTTGCCGGACATGATCTTCATCGCGAATCCCCGAGACGGCCGATAGTTTTTGGGCTGATGGCGCAGGCCTCTAGCCATGCGTCATGCGATTGCAATAGAGCGCGGCAGGTTTTTCTCCCCCGCCACAAGCGGTAAGGCCGGACCCGCACCAACGGACCCGGCCCTAACTGCCTGAATCGTCTGGACGAGGCGATCAGTGGCGGTGTTCGCCCTTGATCCAGCGCACCGTTCCCGAACTTGCGCGCATGACGACGCTTTCGGTTGTCATCTTGCCGCCCTTGAGGCGCTTCACGCCATCGAGCAGCGAACCGCTGGTCACGCCGGTCGCCGCGAAGATGCAGTCGCCCTTGGCCAGTTCGTTAAGCGCGTAGACCTTGTTCAGGTCCTCGATCCCCCATTTGCGCGCACGGGCCCGCTCATCGTCATTACGGAACAGCAGGCGCCCCTGCATCTGCCCGCCCACGCAGCGCAGCGCAGCAGCGGCCAGCACGCCCTCGGGCGCACCACCCGAACCCATGTAGACGTCGATCGTGGTCGTCTCGTCGGTAACCGCGATCACGCCGGCGACATCGCCATCGGGGATGAGCTGGATGCCGCAACCGATTGCGCGCAGTTCCTCGATCAGGTCGGCATGGCGCGGTCGGTCGAGCACGCATACGATGATCTCGTGAGGATCGACGCCCTTGGCCGCGGCGATCGACTTGATGTTCTCGGTCGGCGTCTTGTTGAGGTCGATCACGCCCTCCGGATAGCCCGGCCCTACCGCCAGCTTGTCCATGTAAACATCGGGCGCGTTGAGCAGGCCGCCTTCTTCGGCGGCAGCCAGCACCGCCAGCGCATTCGGCCCGGCCTTGGCCGTGATCGTCGTGCCTTCCAGCGGGTCGAGCGCGATGTCGATCTTCGGCCCCCGGTCAGGTGCACCGCCGACCTTCTCGCCGATGAAGAGCATGGGAGCCTCGTCCCGCTCTCCCTCACCAATCACGACAGTCCCGTCGATATAAAGTTCGTCAAAAGCCTTGCGCATGGCCTCAACGGCGGCATGATCGGCAGCTTTCTCGTCACCGCGACCAATTAGTTCAGACGCGGCAATGGCCGCTGCCTCAGTAACGCGCACCATTTCGAGAACGAGAACGCGATCGAGAACTTTACTTGCAGGAGTTTTCTTGTCGGACATGTTCACTCCGGATTAATCCGAGGAGGAAAGGTTCGGACCGCTTAGACAGAGGAATTGGAATTGTCGAGAAGGTGGCCTTTCGTTTTCGCGCTGGTTGCATTTGCACCCATCCCGGCAATGGCACAGGTGAGCGACGCTGACCGGGAACTGGCGGAAAGGATGATGGCGGGCGGGCGCGTGACGCCGGACAAGCTGACCAATCGCTGCACTACCCCGGAGCGGCGGGGCGACATCGTCGTCTGCGCGCCCAAGCAGGACGAATTTCGCATGCCGTCCACCGCCGACAGCGATCCCAATTCGAAGGAAGCATTGAACGACGGCCAGCTTCGCCCGCCCGATGTTGCCGGAAACGGCATCTTCAAGGGCAAGGCGACGATGGGCTTCGGCAGAGTGACCCAACCCTACATCATCGACCTTTCATCGATCCCCGAAGCCCCGGAAGGATCGGATGCCGACAAGATCGCCAAGGGCGAGATGCGCGCCGACTGACCCCGAGACGGAGGATCGGGCCGCAGAACTGCGCCCGATCCCTTGCTCCGGCTGCGCGATCAGTTGGCGATGATCTGCATGACCAGCGGCTGGCCCGCGAGG
The DNA here is from genome assembly GCF_001368935.1 of Novosphingobium sp. KN65.2. Lineage (NCBI taxonomy): Bacteria > Pseudomonadati > Pseudomonadota > Alphaproteobacteria > Sphingomonadales > Sphingomonadaceae > Novosphingobium > Novosphingobium sp. KN65.2. Next base: position 75,442 of record NZ_CCBH010000160.1, on the reverse strand, counting down.
CTGTCCGATCCGTCCAGAATGCGCATGGCCTCTGTGACTGCCGATTCCGGTCCCTCGTGCGTGACGACGGCGATGATGACTTCACCCGCATCGTCCGAAGGAGCCTTCTGGATCAGGCTTTCGATGGAAACGCCTGCATCGCGCATAGCCGCCGTGATCTCGGCAAGAACGCCAGGGCGGTCGTGGACGATGAAGCGAAGGTAGGACCGGCTGTTGCGGTGACCGGTCGGAGCCGGAGCGATATCTTCAAGCTCGTTCGCCGGCATCGAGAAGGCCGCGCCCTTTTCGCCACGCGCGATGTCGATGATGTCGGCGACCACGGCGCTCGCAGTCGGCCCGTCACCGGCGCCGGCGCCCTGAAACAGCAGGCGGCCCATGAAGTTGCCCTCGGCGACTACGGCGTTCGTAGCCCCGTCGACATGCGCGAGCGGGTGGTCGATCGGAACGAGATGCGGCCGCACCCGCTGGAAGAGACCGACTCCGCCATCGAGGCGGTCGATCTCGGCCATGCCGATCAGGCGGATGACGTAGCCCAGCGAACGGGCCTGCTCGATGTCCGCAGCCTTGACCGGCGAGACGCCCATGGTCTCCACGGCGTCGAAACGCAGGCGCGAACCGAAGGCGATGGCGGCAAGGATCGACAGCTTGTGTGCAGCATCGATGCCTTCGATGTCGAAGGTCGGATCGGCTTCCGCATAACCCAGGCGCTGCGCTTCCTCGAGAACATCGGTGAAGTCCCGGCCGGTATCCTCCATGGTGGAGAGGATGTAATTGCAGGTGCCGTTGAGAATGCCGTAGACGCGCTCGATCTCGTTGGCTGCGGCGCCTTCGCTCAGGCCCTTGATGACCGGGATGCCCCCGGCAACCGCCGCTTCGAACTTCAGGGCCACGCCGGCGGTTTCGGCAGCCGAAGCCAGCTCAAGTCCGTGATGGGCAATCATCGCCTTGTTGGCAGTGACCAGGCCCTTGCCATTACCGATCGCCTTGCGTGCGAGAGACAGCGCCGGACCATCCGAGCCGCCCACCAGCTCCACCACGACATCGACGTCATCGCGTGCCGCAAGTGCTGCGGGATCGTCTTCCCAGACATACTGCGTCAGGTCGACACCGCGATCCTTGGTGCGGTCGCGCGCACTGACCGCGGCAATGCGAATCGGACGCCCTGCACGACGGGCAATAAGCTCCGCATTGGTCTCGATGAGACGGACGACGCCGGTACCGACGGTACCCAGGCCTGCAAGCGCGATATTGAGCGGTTCTACCATGGACTTCCCTTTCGGGAGCGCGCCCTAGGCGAGGCGGGGCGGAATTGCCAGTACCTTCCCGCGCCAACCGTCAATCTTGCCGCAAGGCGACCCTGTTGAAGGCGCCCCGCATCCACGCCGCCCCTTCAGTTCCCCTGACCCAATGTGCGGCGGCACACGCCGAGTTCGCCCAGAACCATCCGGTAGTCGGATTCGGCCTGTCGGCGCGCCGCGAAGCTTTCGGAAACATTGGCCTTGGGCGACAGCGTGTTCGGCAGGAAGCAGGCGAGGCGGTACCATTCGAGCGTGTCGCGCCTGGGCGGATTGCCGACATCGGCGATCAGCTCGGAAAAGGAGGCCCCCCAGACCGGCGGCTGTCCGGGCTCATGGCGCACGGTGATCGAGGCTGCCGAGCCATCCTTGGTCGAGAGGAAGATCTGAGTCTCCCCCTGCCCGGCCAGCGTTCCCGGCACGTAGAGAATTTCGCGGACCCCGGTCACCTTCGCAGGAGCATCGGGCGCGACGAGGGCCTGGAGCACGCGGCGGACTTCGGCATCGGCCTCCGGCGTCCAGAGCTGCTGTGCCTCGGGCGACACAAGCTGGATCTCGCCGGGCCTTCCCTTTACCGCACGTGCGAAGAGCAGGACGTCCTGCTTCTTGAGGCTGGGTGCCTTGCCGCGCGCATCGAGCGGGAGGTCGACGAGGTACGCGACTGATTCGCCGAGCGGCGTCGAACCGGTCAGCAGCGCCTTCGTATCGGCCTGAACATAGAAGCGCGCCATGCCCGGTTTCAGGCCAGGCGCCCTCTCGTCGGCCACCCGGATCATTTTTCGAACCTGTGCATGGATCACCAGACCTGACGAATCAGCTAGGTCGGCGACGTCGGCGTAAGTAACGCCGGTGGACACTGCCGCGCTATCCTGCGCGAGTACGGGAAAAGCTTGCGAAGCGAGCAAGATCCCTGCGAACCCATTCGCAAGTACGCGCAATTTGGATGACATGGAACGGTATCTCCGTAGAAAGAACAAACTGTATAGGCCTGTCGATTGACAGGCTCAAAATCGCTTGGCGATAATTTCGTACGAACGGGGCTGAATTGACGGTTAACCTCTGTCACGCTCATAAGACATTGCGCAGGGGGGGCTTCACCGCTAATGAAGCTCGCAAAACGGGGCAAAAACAAAAAAACGCCCCTCGGCCCGGTCCCCCGTTGCACCGTCTACGGGTTAAGGGTTGTCAGCCGTCAGGGTGGGTAATTTAAGTTTCGTCATGGACTTCGCAACTGCGAAGGCCATGGTCGCCCTTGGATTCGTCCGGGGCTTGGTAATGGAGTGATGCGTCTGAATGGCTTACGCTGACCAGCAAATGAGCGGTAATAAGATTACCGCGCTTGTCATTGTCGCGCTGATCCACGTCTTCGTCGGCTATGCGCTAGTCACGGGCCTCGCCTACGAGGCGGCGAAGAAAGTCATCAATAAGGTGACTACCGTGGACATCAAGGAAGAGAAACCCAAGGAGGAAGAGCCGCCGCCGCCACCTCCGAAACAGGAAAATGTACCGCCGCCGCCCATTGTGGCGCCGCCGCCGCCGATCAACATCGCTCCGGCCCCGCCGCCGGTGCAGACCGTGATCACCCCGCCGCCGCCGCCGCCTGTGGTCATCCAGACTGCAGCACCCCCGCCGCCGCCGCCGCCGCCGTCCAAGTCCAAGGGCGCCACGCCCAAGGGCATGAACAGCTGGGCAGCCCGCATCCAGGCCAACTACCCGACCCGCGCCGCTCGTGAAGAGCGTGAAGGTCGCGTTGGCGTGCGCGTGTCCATCGGCCCGGACGGCAGGGTTACCGCATGCTCGGTAACGAGCTCGAGCGGCAGCCCGGACCTGGACGAAGCTGCATGTGACGGCATGAGCCGCTACGCACGCTTCAACCCGGCCCTCGACACCGCGGGTAATCCGACGACGGATACGTATTCGACCGCGATCGTCTACAAGCTCAACTAACTCCTGTACGGCAGGGTCCTGAGCGGACCCCGGCCAACTCCTGCATTCTTCTTGAGAGGTAAAATCGCATGCTTATCGTTGACATCCTCGCCGCTGCCGGCGAAGCCGCCGCGCCTCAGAACAAATTCGGTTTCGCTGAAGCCCTCGAGCAGGGCGGCTTCATCGCCTACGCGACCGTGATCATTCTCGGCATTATGTCCTTCGGTTCGTTCTACATCCTGTTCACCAAGTGGTTCGAACAGTCGAAGATCCTGCGCCAGTTCAACACTGTCCGCACCAGCTTCTGGAAGGCTCCCACCCTGCGTGAAGGCGCCGCCAAGCTCGAAAAGAACAGCGCATGGCGCCAGCTCGTCGACGACGGCATCGCCGCTGAAGACCAGCACGCCAAGATGACCGATTCGCTCGAAGCCCACGACTGGCTCCACGGCTCGCTCGCTCGCTCGGAATCGACCATCAACGCGCGTCTCGCTTCGGGTCTGCCGTTCCTTGCCACCGTCGGCGCGACCGCACCGTTCATCGGTCTGTTCGGTACCGTCGTCGGCATCTACCGCGCTCTGATCGCCATCGGCATCGCCGGTTCGGCCTCGATCGACAAGGTCGCCGGTCCGGTCGGTGAAGCTCTGATCATGACCGCGCTGGGTCTGCTCGTCGCCGTTCCCGCCGTTCTCGCCTACAACTACCTCCAGAGCCGCAACAAGCGCATCGCGGAAATGCTGACCGGCTTCTCGAACGACGTTCTCGCGAACATCAACTCGAAGGGCGCCGTGAAGCCCGCCATCGCTTCTGCTCCGGCCAAGGCTGCTCCGGCCAAGCCGGCTGCCGCTCCGGCCAAGTCGTAAGACGCTAGAAACGCGGCAGGTACTCAAGCTGCCGCGTTTTCGGGGCCCAAGGCGACGGAGCGATGCATGCGTGTCCGTCGCCTCCCCAGGGCAACGCTAGGATTAGGATAAGACTATGGCGATATCCACGGGCGGAGGCGGTGCAGACTCACCGATGTCCGACATCAACACGACGCCGCTCGTCGACGTCATGCTGGTGCTTCTGATCATCTTCCTGATCGCGGTTCCGGTCGCGATCCAGACGATCGAAAAGCTGCACATTCCGATCATCAAGTCGGTAGAATCGAAGGACAAGGTCGAAAACCTGCTCCTCACCGTTTCGACGACTGACGATGCCGGTCGCAACGCAGGTGAACCCGGTTACACGGGCGCATCGCGCAATGGCGAGTGCCGCGTCTACTTCAACAACATCACACCGGTCACTGCGGAAGAACTGCGCGACCGTGCCTTCAAGCGCCTCGACTCGATCGTGAAGCGCGAAGGCGGCGCCGAGGCCCTGATGAAGAATCCGGACCTCATCCCGCAGGTGCACATCCGCGGCGACGTGAACGCCCCGTGGCGGTGCGTTGCCGGTGCGATCTACAACGTCCAGATCTCGGGCTATCCGACGGTCGGGTTCATCTCGAACCCCGTCGACCCGAACGCCTGACGTTCGTAAAGGAACAGGAGTAACACCTCATGGCAATGTCAGGCGGCAAGGATGATGGCTCGCCGATGATGGAAATGAACACGACGCCGTTGATCGACGTCATGCTCGTTCTCCTCATCATGTTCATCATCACCATCCCGGTTGCGACGCACTCGATCGACATCGACCTGCCGGTTGCAACCCCTCCGACGGACACCCCTCCGCCGGTCGACCCGGTCCGCAACAAGGTTGTCCTTACCTCGGATGACAAGATCATGTGGAACGGCAACCAGATCGACGGCGCGACCCTGCAGCGCCTGCTCGCGGACACGACCAAGATCGATCCCGAGCCGGAACTGCAGTTCCAGCCGGAGCCGCAGGCCAGCTACGATCTCTCGGCCAAGGTGCTGCAGGTGATCAAGGCTTCGCAGGTCTCGAAGTTCGGCTTCGTCGGCAACGAACAGTACGCTGAATTCGGCAAGTAAGTCGAAACCGGCGGATCCATTCAGGATCACGGAAAAGGGGCGGAGAAATCCGCCCCTTTTTCTATGCGCGCATGATACGCGCTCAACCGGGCGACCTTCGAAACTGGTCCTCCAGCGCCGGATCGACACGCATGGCAAGCGAGGCGAGGCTTTCCGCCTCGTGAAGCAATTCGTCATCCGCCGCACCGGACGGCAGGTTCTCCCGCCCGATCATGGATAGCACGGGAACGGACAGCGGGCTGATCCGATCGAGCCGAATGTGATCAATCTCGCGCGCGGCCCGGTCGAGGACATCCGCCACACGCGCCACGTCGGTCATGCGCGAGCGGGCGTCGGCCCAGGCCGCCTCAAGCAGGAGGTGATCCGGCTCGTACTTGCGCAGGACATCGTAGATCAGGTCGGTCGAGAAGGTGACCTGCCGTCCCGACTTGCGCTTGCCGGGTTGCTGTCGCTCGACAAGGCCGGAAATCACGGCGACCTCTCGGAACGCCCGGCGCAGCAGATAGGACTGCTGCACCCAGTCGACGAATTCGTGGGTGAGGATGTCGGGTGAGAGCAGAGCCGCCGGATCCTCCACCGGCTCGAGGCCCCAGATGGATAGCGCATAGTCTGTCGCCACGAAGCCGAGCGGGCCCAGCCCGCGATCCTCCATGCGGCGCGTCACCAGCATTCCCAACGACTGGTTCGCCGGCCAGCCCTCGAATGTGTAGTAGGTCGTATAGGCCAGCCCGCGATGGGGAAAGCTCTCGACCAGAAGGCGCCCCGGAGCCGGCAGGTGCGAGCGCCAGTCCTGCACTTCCAGCCATTCGCGCACGTCATCGGGAAAGCGCGCCCAGCCAGCCCGGTCCGCCAGCATCTCGCGCACCCGGTCCGCCAGATGGGTCGAGATCGGCATGCGTTGCCCCATGTAGCTGGGGATCGTCGCCGAACGCTTCGCCGCCCGGACGACAAGGTCGAGATCCTTGAGCGATTCCACTTCGAGATCCATGCCGGCAAAGCGGAAGGTATCGCCGGGCTCCAGGCTGGCGCCGAACCCCTCCTCCACCTTGCCCAGCGAGCGGCCGTTACGAAAGCGCACATCCAGCATCTCGGCATCGACGATGATCCCGGCGTTGAGCCGGTGGCGCGCAGCATGCTCGGGATGGGTCAGCCGCCAGGTGCCGTCCCTCTCCTTCACGATCCGGCGGAAACGGTCGTAGGAACGCAGCGCATATCCGCCGGTCGCCACGAAATCGAGGACCCGCGCGAAGATCGTCTCGTCCACCCAGGCGTAGGCCTGGGTGGAGCGCACTTCGGACAGGACATCTTCCTCCCGGAACGGGCCGGAGCAGGCGCAAGCCATGACGTGCTGGGCCAGGACGTCCAGACCGCCCGGACGGAACCCCTCGCCGTCGCGCCGTCCTTCCCTGACCGCCTCCTGCGCGGCGAATGCCTCGAAGAACTCGAAGCGGTTGCCCGGGACCAGCACGGCCTCGCTCGGGCTGTCGAGGCGGTGGTTCGCCCTGCCGATGCGCTGCAGCAGGCGCGAGGAGCCCTTGGGCGCCCCCATCTGGACGACGAGGTCGATATCGCCCCAATCGATGCCCAAATCGAGGCTGGCCGTACAGACGAGCGCCCGCAACTCGCCTCGCGCCATCGCCCCTTCCACCTTGCGGCGTGCCTCTTTCGACAGGGAGCCGTGATGGATGCCGATGGACAGCTTGTCCTCGTTGGCGTCCCAGAGGCACTGGAAGATATACTCGGCAAGGAAGCGGGTGTTGGTGAACACCAGCGTCGCGCGATGCGCCCGGATCTTCTCGTAGAGCTGGTCGATCGCCCAGGTCGCCGCATGCCCGCTCCAGGGAATCCGCTCGTCGCGCGGAAGCAGAATGGAGACATCCGGGTCCGCGCCAGGCTCGCCCTCGACGAGCGCGACCGAATCGATGTCCCCCCACGGTGCCAGCCAGCCACGGTAGGAATCGGGGTCGGCAAGGGTCGCCGAAAGTGCTGCGCGCTTCATCCCGGGCGCAAGCGCCTGCAACCGCGCAAGCGAGAGTGCCAGCAGATCGCCGCGCTTGCCGGTGGCGAATGCGTGTACTTCGTCGATCACTACCCGCCGCAGGGTGGAGAACAGCTCCGGCGCTTCCGGATAGCTGAGCAGCAGGGACAGCGATTCGGGCGTCGTCAGCAGGACATGCGGTGGACGGGCCCGCTGCCGGGCCTTGCGGTCGGACGGCGTATCGCCACTGCGGGTCTCGATGCGGACCGGCAGCCCGATTTCCTCGACCGGGGTCAGGAGGTTGCGCTGCACATCGTGCGCCAGCGCCTTGAGCGGTGAGACGTAGAGCGTGTGGAGACCGTCGACAGGTATCGCCCCGCCCAGCCGCGAGGGACAGAAGGCCGCCAGCGTCGGCAGGAAGCCTGCAAGGGTCTTGCCCGCTCCGGTATCCGCCACCAGCAGGGCATGGCGCCCCTCGTCCGCAGCCGCCAGCATTTCGGCCTGGTGGCGCCGGACGCGCCAGCCCCGCCCTTCGAACCATTGCGCGATCTCGGGCGGGACTCCCGCTTGCTCAGTCATTCCTGGTCTGTCCCGGCTCGGCTCATCGGACCTGCAACATAGCGTTCCCCACTGAAAATGCAGCGGGAACTCGTCCGGTTCCGGCAAGCCCCCTTGCGACACATGCCGCGATCTTCGAAGAAGGCCGCAACGACGCCGCAGGGAGGTGGAATGATAGCGATTGCCGACACCGATCACCTGACGGCCGCCGGTGTCGGTCTGGCACTGGGGCTGCTCGTCGGCCTCCAGCGCGGCTGGGTCCTGCGCGACCAGCCGGAAGGCTCGCGCTTTGCCGGTATCCGTACCTTCGCCCTCATCGGCCTGGGCGGGAGCCTGGCCGGCCTGCTCTACACCAATGCCAAGGGTCCGGCCACGACGCTGCTGGTGGCGATCTGCGCCCTGGTAATCCTCGGCTACGAAAGGACTACGCGCAGCTCCCAGCGGATCGACGGCACGTCCGGGATCGTCGCCCTGCTCACGCTCGCCTGCGGCTTTCTGGTCGGCACCGGAGAAGAATTGCTGGGCATCGCCATCGCCGTCGTGATGGTCCTGATCCTGGCCATGCGCACGCAGCTCCACGGCTGGATCCGGCATCTGAGCGAGAAGGAGATGCTCTCCATCGCGCGCTTCGCGCTGATCGCGCTCGTCATCCTTCCGCTGCTGCCCGACAAGTCCTTCGGCCCCTACGACGCATGGAACCCGCGCAAGCTCTGGCTCGTCGTCGTGCTGGTTTCGGGTTTCTCCTTCGCCGGCTATTTCGCCGCCCGCATCCTCGGCCCGACGCGCGGCATCCTCGCAACTGCGGCAGCCGGATCCTTCGTCTCCTCCACGGCGGTGACCGCCTCGCTTGCCAACAAGCTGAAGGAGGGGACGCAGGGAACCATGATCGTGGCCGCCGGGATCTCCCTGGCATCGCTGGTAATGTTCATGCGCGTGCTCGCGCTCGTGAGCGTTCTTGCCCCGCCCGCCCTGCCCGAACTGGCGCAAATCGTCGCCCCCGGCATGGTGGTGAGCCTCGTCATCGCCTTGTGGTATGTGCGGCGCGCCGCGCAGGAGAAGCGCAGCGAGGACGGTCACGACGTCGAGATGCGCAACCCCTTCGACATCGGCCCTGCCCTGCTGCTGACCGTACTGGTCATGGTCCTGACGGTAGCTGCGCAATGGGTGCTCCAGCACTTCGGCGACAGGGAACTCGCCATCGTCCTGGCGCTCTCGGGCGCGGTGGACGTGGATTCCGCGATCATCACTCTGGGCAACTTGCCCGCAGGCACGCTGACGCCAAGGACTGCAGGTCTCGTCCTCTCCGTGCCGGTCATTCTCAACACCCTGTTCAAGGCCTTCGTCGCCAGCAGCGTCGGCGGTTGGCACAAGGGCAAGCACGGGACGCTCCCCCTGATCGCCTGCGCGATTCCCGTGACGGTGACCGCCCTGCTCCTGATCTGATCCCGCTTGCCGTGCGCCTCAGTTGTCTCGCGCAAGCCCCGATGCGGCAAGCTGCGCGTCGACTTGCGCGATAAGACGCTCCAGTCCTTGCGCCGTCGTGCTCTCGGCGCGAGCGACCAGCACGTCCTGCGTGTTTGAGGCCCGCAGCAGCCACCAGCCATCCGGGGTCCTCACCCGCACGCCATCGATGGCGATGAAATCGGCCCCCGCTTCGGCAAGCCGCTGGCGCACTTCCTCGACCGCCGCGAACTTGCGGTTCTCATCGACGTGGAAACGCAGCTCGGGCGTATTGAGCAGGTCCGGCATGGCCCCGCGCAATTCGGTGATGGAGCGGCCCAGGCGCACCGAGGCTGCCATCAGTCGGACCGCCGCATAGAGCGCGTCGTCGTAGCCATAAAAGTCATGCGCGAAGAAGACGTGGCCGCTCATCTCTCCGGCCAGCGGCGCCCCTGTCTCGGCCATTTTCGCCTTCATCAGCGAATGGCCGGTCTTCCACATCAGCGAAACCCCGCCATGGCCGGCAATCGCATCGAAGAGGGCCTGCGACGCCTTGACGTCAGCGATGACGGTCGCCCCGGGAACCAGCCGCAACAGGTCCTCGGCAAAGATCATCAGCAGCTGATCGCCCCAAATCGTTCGCCCCATTCCATCGACCACGCCGATGCGGTCGGCATCGCCGTCGAAAGCGATGCCGAAGTCCAGTCCCTCGGCCGCGACGAGCGCCTTGAGGTCGACCAGGTTGGCTTCCTCGGTCGGATCGGGATGGTGATTGGGAAAGGTCCCGTCGACCGTGGTGAAGAGCAGGAAATGCTTACCCGGCAAGCGCGCCGTCAGCTTTTCCAGTGCCGGCCCGGCAGCTCCGTTTCCGGCATCCCAGCCGATTCGCAGCGCGGACAGCGCCGCCCTCGGCACGTCGCCCAGACCCTCGACGATCCGGGCGACGTAGGCTTCCAGGACCTCGCGAGCCTCTACACGGCCGGCACCTTCGTCCCAGACCCCCGCCTGCGCCATGGCACCGAGGCGGGCGATGTCCTCTCCGAAGAACGGCTTGCCTGCCAGCACCATCTTGAAACCGTTGTGCCCGGGCGGGTTGTGGCTGCCGGTGATCTGGATGCCCGCGTCAATGTCCGCGCCAGTGGCCTCGGCAAAGTAGAGCATCGGCGTCGGCCCCAGGCCGATCTGCACGACATCGACGCCGCAGCCCGTCAGCCCCTCGACCAGCGCGGCCTCCAGCATCGGTGAACTGGTCCGACCGTCACGCCCGACCGCAACCTTGCGCCCCCCGGCGCGCCGCACGAGCGTGCCGAAGCTACGGCCGATCGCGCGGGCGTCATCGGGGCCGAGCGTTTCGCCGACCACCCCGCGAATGTCATATTCGCGCAGGATCGTCGGATCGAAGCGATGGCTCATGGCTTGGGAGTGCTGTCCTGAGGGAGATTGGCAAGCAGGATGTCGCGCGCCTCGTTGGCCTCATGAACCTTTTCGTTCGAGCCGCCCCGGTCGGGATGCACTTGCGCAACAAGCCGCTTGTGCGCCTCGAGAATGTCCTTGCGGCTGGCCCCTTCCGATACGCCCAACAGGGCCTGGGCGCGCGCGCGCGGGAAAGCCTTGCCGCTGCGCTTGCGCGATTCCCATGGCCAGCGCCCGAACGCGAGCTTCCAGGCGATGCATGCCAGCGCCGCCAGCCACAGGAATTTCATGCCTGCGACGCGAGTTCGAGTTCGCCCTTGTCGCGGACCGGCACCGGCAGGTTGAGGCCGGCAACGAGGCTGCGCAGTTCCTGCCGGGCAACGAGATGGCTGGTGCCCAGTTCGCCGAGATGGCCCTTGTCAAGCAGGGTCAGGCCGGAGGGGAACAGCTCGCGGTAGATGACGCGTTCCGAGAGGCCGCTGGCGATGCGGAAACCCACACGCTTGGACAGTTCCTTCAGGGCTTCGTCGAGACGGCGCATGTTGCGTGCCTCGACGTGCTGTACGCGGTTGCGCACCACCACCCAGTCCAGTTCGCGGCGGCCTTCCTGGATCGTCTTCAAGCCGCGCTTCTTGCGCGTTTCCCACATGAGCTCGGCATAGAAGGAGAGCTTCTTCACACGGAAGCTCTCGCTCTCCACCTGGCCGATAAGGTCGAAGTCGACGAAGCTGTCGTTCAGCGGGGTGACGAGTGTATCCGCAGTCGTCGCCACGTGGCGGGCGAAGACGTCGTCGCGACCCGGAGTGTCGAAGATCAGGAAGTCGTAACCGTCGGCGATTTCCTCGGACAGCGCGTCGAGTTCGTTGACGTCGTCGCCGTCATAGACCGCGAAGCGCGCGCCGGGCAGCGCAATCTCGCGCCGCTGTTCGGTCTCCACACGGTTTTCCAGATAGCGGAACAGGGTGCGCTGGCGCGGATCGAGATCGATCGCGGCCACTTTCGCGCCCTGATAGGCAAGGCCGATGGCTACGTGGACGGCGGTGGTGGACTTGCCGGTACCGCCCTTTTCGTTGGCGAAGACGATGCGATGCGCTGTCACGAGACCTGTGTTCGCTTTCCCTGTTGATGCGGGCTATTCACCCGGCCACCAAGTCAAATACATTGCCGCCCCCGGCGCGCTGCGGCTAATGGCCGGCGCGCCAGCCGGTCAAGGGCATCATATCGGAGCAGCCGTCAGCAATGCAAACCGTCCACAGCCTTGATCCACTACGCCGTGCAGTCGACGCTCTGCGCGCCCGTGGATCGCTCGCCTTCGTCCCGACCATGGGAGCGCTTCATGAAGGCCATCTGACACTCGTTCGCGAGGCGAAGGTCCGGGCGGACCATGTCGCCGTCTCGATCTTCGTGAACCCCCTGCAATTCGGCGCAGGCGAGGATCTCGACGCCTATCCCCGCCAGCTTGAGCGCGATTCGGCGCTGCTGGAGGCCGAAGGCGTGGACGTGCTGTGGGCGCCCACCGTCGATGTCATGTATCCGGTCGGCTTTGCCAGCAACATCTCGGTGTCCGGCGTGAGCGAAGGCTTCTGCGGCGCTTCGCGCCCCGGTCACTTCGACGGCGTCGCCACCGTCGTGTGCAAACTGTTCAACCAGGTCCGGCCCGACTTCGCGCTGTTCGGGGCCAAGGACTGGCAGCAGCTTGCGGTCATTCGCCGCATGGCCCGCGACCTCGACCTCACCCTGCCCATGGCCGATAACATCATCGGTGTGGAAACCGTGCGCGAAGCGGACGGCCTCGCGATGTCGTCGCGCAATGCCTACCTCACGCCCGAACAGCGCGCACAAGCGGCAACCCTGCCTGCCGCAATGAAGACCGCCATCGCTGCCATGGAGGCCAACGAAAGCGTCGCGGGGGCCCTTGCGCGGCTCGAGGCTACGTTGCTGTCCGGTGGTTTCTCTGCCATCGACTATGCCCGGCTCGCCGATGCCGACAGCCTCGCACCGCTCGATGCGCGCGGTGACGGGCCGATGCGCCTGCTGGTCGCAGCGAGGATCGGCAAGGCGCGGCTCATAGACAATATGGCAGTCCAGTCCCAGTAATGTGACAAAAGTCACTGAAATATACTGTTGTTGACTTCGAAATCTGGACTAAACTTGGCCAAGCCCGGGAAGTGGGCTGATGGCGACTCCAATTGAGCGCCCGTCAGGAGGGATGGATTTCATGAAAAAGCTCGCCTGCGCACTTGGCGCAATCGCAATCGCTACCTTGCCCCATGTTGCAACGGCGGCCGACAAGTCGTCGGCACGCAAGCAGCAGGAACAGGGAACCCGCGACATCCCGCACTGCACCAAGAACCTGGGCACCGTCGGAATCGTGGAGCCCGACAACCAGTGGTGGCGTGAACTGAGCCTGGGCAGTCCGGAAGCCATCCTGCGCATCTTCGTGCAGCGTTCCGGCTGCTTCACGCTCGTCAACCGTGGCCGGTCGCTGCAGAGCAGCGCCATGGAGCGCGCATTGGCGGATCAGGGTGAACTGCAGAAGGGTTCCAATATCGGCAAGGGCCAGATCAAGGCAGCCGATTACTTCCTGCAGCCCGACATCGTCAGCACCAATTCCAATTCGGGCGGCGGCGGCGTCGGCGGCATTCTCGGCAGTGTCGGCGGCGGCCTGTTCGGTCGCGGCTTCGGCGCAGTTGCGGGCGGCCTCAACGTGAAGAAGGGCGAGGCGAATGTGACGCTGTCCATCGTCAATTCGCGCACGACGGTCGAAGAAGCGCTGACCGAGGGCTATGCCCGCAAGTCCGACATCAGCTTCGGCGCCGGCGGCCTGTTCGGCGGCAATACTTTCGGTGGCGCCGCCGGCGGCGGTTACCAGAACACCCAAATCGGGCAGATCATCGTCCTGGCCTATCTCGATGCCTATACCAAGCTCGTGACCCAGCTCGGCGGTCTTCCTGCAGACGCGGCCGCGGCTGCACCGCAGGCGCGCTGACGAAGGCAGCAACAGGCGGTCGTCCGGCTATTGCGCGCGGACGGCTGCTGCACTGCAGATCGATTTCGAATGTCCGGGAGGGCGGCTGGAGCGGGTAGCGGGAATCGAACCCGCCTAGCTAGCTTGGAAGGCTAGAGCATTACCACTATGCTATACCCGCTCGATCCGGTGTCTGGTCCGGTCAAAGCAAGCCGCTTCGTGCAGTCGCTTTTCACCAGAAACGTCGTTTCGTCAACGCCTCTCTTGCACTGAAATGAATTCCCGTTGTGGATGGTGACCCTCGGGTCGACGCAAGCGACCGGCGGCGTGGCGGGCCGTACGGACAGCACCCCTTGCAACGCGGAAAGTGGCCACGACATCGTGTTCTCGCAAGTGCAGCAATGTTATGCTGAAACGACAGCCAGACGAGGAGTCGCACGACGATGAGCCCATCCCGTACGCCAAACCCGACCGATGAACAGGCAACCGGCAGGCGCCGCAACGCGCTCGACCTGTTGCTGAACTCGGGCCTCGGCAAGCTGCTGCGCGGCCTTGGCGTCACATCCCGGCGCAGCGGCGGCGAGGGCCTGCTGGAAATCGCCGATGCCCTGCTCTCGCTGCGTGGACGGGCATCCGGCCCAGCTCTCGCATCTGCCTTTTTCGACCTCTACGAGGCCAGCGATGCCGAGGCTCGGCAGGAATTTCTCGCCAAGGTCCATGAACGGCATCCGGCCGATACCAAGGCGATCGACAAGGCCATCGTGCGATGGAACGAGAAGCGTGACGAGGCCGCGGCACTGGCCCTGAACCACGCAACCGAACTGCCCAGCCACCGGATGATCAATCAGCTCAACCTCGCACCGCAGGGCACGCAGCGCCTGATCGGTCTGCGCGAGGACCTGCTGGCCGTACCGCGTGCTTCGCGCTCGTCAGGCATGGCCGCGCTGGACCGCGAGCTGGAAAGCGCCTTCACCGCCTGGTTCAACGCGGGGTTTCTCGAGCTGCGACGGATCGCCTGGGATTCGCCGGCATCGCTGCTGGAGCGCATCATCCGCTACGAAGCGGTCCACACGATCCATGGCTGGGACGACCTGCGCCGCCGCGTCGAGCCGGTGGACCGGCGCTGCTACGGCTTCTTCCATCCCCAGATGCGCGACGATCCGCTGATCTTCGTCGAAGTGGCCCTCACCCCGCAGCTGCCGGGCGCGATCCACGAGGTGATCGCCGAAGAGCGCGAGACAATGGATCCACGCGAGGCGAGCTGCGCGATCTTCTACTCGATCAGCAATTGCCAGGTCGGCCTCAAGGGCATTCCCTTCGGCAACCACCTGATCAAGCGCGTCGTCGGCCTCCTCAAGGAGGAACTGCCCCACCTCAAGACCTTCGCCACGCTCTCACCGGTTCCGGGCTTCGCCAAGTGGCTCGCCAGCGAGCGGGGGACCGATGCGCGGCTGCCCGGATCGGGCGAACTCAAACATCTCGCCGCGCGCTATCTGGTCGAAGCCAAGGGGAAAGGCGGGGAGCCTCTCGATCCCGTCGCCCGCTTCCACCTTGGCAACGGTGCCCGGCTCGAGGCGATCCATGCCAATGCGGATCTCTCGTCCAATGGCCAGAAGCAGTCGCACGGGGTCATGGTGAACTATCTCTACGATCTCGATGAGATCGAAGCGAACTACTTCGCGCTGACCGAAGTAGGCACCATAGCCTGTTCCAGGGCCGTACAGGCCCTGCTCGAAGAGTCCGAAGGCAAGAAGGGCGGCAAGAAGAATGGCGCCGCCAAGGGCAGGGATTCGGTACCGGCCTGAGACGGCGGGCAACGCTCGCCGGTCAGTGCCCGGGGAAGTCGAGCAGCGCTTCTACCGAGACGCCGGCCTCGCGCAGTCGTGACGTACCGCCCAGCTCCGGCAGGTCGACGAGGAACAATGCCTCTTCGACCACGCCGCCTGCGCGCCGGATCAGTTCGAGGGCGGCCATTGCCGTGCCGCCAGTTGCGATGAGATCGTCCATCAGCACGATCCGGCTGCCTTGGGCGATCGCACCGGGGTCAATCTCGAGCGTGTCGGTCCCGTATTCCAGCGCATAGTCGATCGCGAGCACCGGGACGGGAAGCTTGCCGGGCTTGCGCACCGGGATGAAGCCCACACCGCAGTGCGCCGCGACCGCCGCCCCGAAAATGAACCCCCGCGCCTCAATTCCCGCGATAGCCTCGGCCCCGGCCGCCTCGACACGCTGCGACAGCATCGCCACGGCGGCGGCAAATCCGGGACCGTCGCTTATCAGGGTCGTGACATCGCGAAACAGGATACCCGGCTTGGGGAAATCCGGGATCGAGCGCACGAGCGCCTTGAGGTCTTCGGGACTCACGGTTTTCACTCCTTCAAATGCGAAGCGCCCCTGCCATCCGGAGATGGAGGGGCGCCTGCGTGCCGGTCCGGAAGACCGGGTTATCAGTGCTTCTTGTCGGCCCAGATGTTCCGGTACGACATGTAGCCCAGGATGGTCGCGAAGAGCAGGAAGCCGAGGATCGGCCAGCCGGTCTGCTTGCGCTTCTCGAGCTTGGGCTCTGCCGCCCAGGTGAGGAACGCGGCAACGTCCTTCGACATCTGGTCGACGGTCGACTTGGTGCCGTCGCCATACTCGACCTGGCCATCGGCAACCAGCGGCGGGGCCATAGCGAGGTTCAGGTTCGCGAAGTACGGGTTATAGTGCAGGCCCGACGGCGTCTTGGCATCCGGGAACTCCTTCAGGAGTTCGGCGGGCTGTTCCTGGAAGCCGGTCATCAGGGAGTACACGTAAGCCGAGCCTTCGTGACGCGCCTTCGTGATCAGCGAGAGATCCGGCGGAATCGCGTTGTTGTTCGCAGCGCGGGCGGCAACGTCATTGGCGAACGGCGACGGGAAGTAATCCGTCGGGGCGCCGGGACGCATGGTGGATTCACCGGTGTTCGGATCGACGCCCGGAACCGAGAAGCCCGCCGCAATCGCCTTCACTTCAGCTTCGGTATAGCCGAGCGCGGCAAGATCGCGGAACGCGACGTGCTTGAGCGCGTGGCAGGCCGAGCAGACTTCCTTGTAGACTTGGAAGCCCCGCTGGAGCTGCTGGTTGTCGAACTTGCCGAAGGGCCCGTCGAACGAGAAATGTACTTCCTTGGGCCCAAGGTGGAACTTCTTCTCGGCCGTGAGCGGCGACGGTTCAGTCGCAGCCGTAATGGCGCCGAGTACGAAGGACCAGGCCAGGGCTACCGTGAAGAACAGCCCGACGAGGATCGAGAGAATGCGTGCCATGTCTTTCGTCTTTCGTTCTAGCTGTTGATCACGCCGAGGGAGCGAGCTTGGCAGCCTCATCCTCGCCGAGAACGGACTCGGTGATGGAATAAGGCAGCGGCAGCGGCTTCTCGATCGCCGAGACGATCGGCAGGACAATCAGGAAGTGCGCGAAGTAGTACAGCGCGGCGATCTGACTGAACATGACGTAGGGTTCTTCAGCCGGCGCACCGCCGCAGTAGAACAGGACCACCATGGCCGGGATCAGGCCGAACCAGAAGAACTTCTTGTACATCGGACGATAGGAGCCCGAACGCACCGGCGACTTGTCGAGCCACGGCAGGAAGAACCAGACGAGGATCGCGCCGAACATCGCCAGCACGCCCATGAGCTTGGCCGGGATGAAGAAGAAGTCCTGGGTGAAGGCGCGCAGGATCGCGTAGAACGGCCAGAAGTACCATTCGGGCACGATGTGCGCCGGGGTGCTCATCGGGTTGGCCGGGATGTAGTTGTCCGGGTGGCCCAGGGCGTTCGGGAAGAAGAACACCATCAGGCAGTACAGGAACGCGAACACGCCGATCGCCCAGCCGTCCTTGGCGACGTAGTAGGGATAGAACGGAACGGTGTCGCTCTCGCTCTTCACTTCGACGCCGGTCGGGTTCGACGAGCCCGGGATGTGCAGTGCCCAGATGTGCAGGATCACGACGCCCAGGATGACGAACGGCAGCAGGTAGTGCAGCGAGAAGAAGCGGTTCAGCGCGGCATTGTCCGGTGCGAAGCCGCCAAGCAGCCACTGCTGCAGCGGTTCACCGACAAGCGGGATCGCGGAGAACAGGCCGGTGATGACCTTGGCACCCCAGAAGCTCATCTGGCCCCAGGGAAGCACGTAGCCCATGAAGGCGGTCGCCATCATCAACAGGAAGATCACGACGCCCAGCAGCCACACCATTTCACGCGGCGCCTTGTAGGAGCCGTAGTAGAATCCGCGGAAGATATGGATGTAGATGACGACGAAGAAGGCCGAGGCGCCGTTGGCGTGCGCATAGCGCATCAGCCAGCCCCAGTTCACGTCGCGCACCGTCATTTCGATGGTGTCGAAAGCCACCGCGGTGTTCGATGCATAGTGCATCGCCATCACGATACCGGTGACGATCTGCAGCACGAGGCAGAGCCCCGCGAGGAAACCGAAGTTCCAGAAATAGTTGAGGTTGCGCGGAACCTCGTAGCCGCTGCCGACAGCGTTATAGACGAGGCGCGGCAGGGGAAGCCGGTCGTCCATCCACTTCATGAAGGGATGGGAAGGCTTGTATTCCTTGGCCCAGGGAAAGCTCATGATCGTGATCCTCTCTCTTGGCCTTAACCGATCTTGACGACGGTATCGGAGGTGAATTCGTACTCCGGAACCTCGAGGTTCTTGGGCGCGGGGCCCTTACGGATGCGGGCGGCAGTGTCGTAGGACGAACCGTGGCAGGGGCAGAAATAACCGCCGAACTCGCCGCGGTTCTCACCCTCGCCGGCACCCAGCGGCACGCAGCCCAGGTGGGTGCAAACGCCCATGGTGATGAGCCAGTTTTCCTTGCCCTCCTTGGTACGCTCTTCAAGCGTCTGCGGATCGCGCAGGGTCGAGACGTCGACCGCGTTCGCTTCCTTGATCTCCTTGGGAGTCAGGTTGCGCACGAAGACCGGCTGCTTGCGGAAAATCGCCTTGATCGCCTGCCCCGGCTGGATCGAGGAGATATCGACTTCGGTCGACGAAGCCGCAAGAACGTCGGCCGATGCCGACATCTGGCTGACCAGGGGAATCACTACCCCAACGCCAGCGACACCCGCCGCGCTTACCGCGGCGATATTGATGAAGTCGCGCCGCCGCACGCCATCTACTTCTGCCATGTTTGCCCTTGCCTTGCTTTCGACAACCCACTGCCGGGGGACCGACAACGAGCCATCAGCTTACCAATGGTACGCTTGGTATCCCCCTTCGACGGCACGCGGTCCGGACGTGCTCCGGGCCGATACCGACTTGGCGGGCCTGATATACACGAAAGTCGACCGTGCCAACCGCCTTTTTGGTCTGGCACAAGGCGCAGGAAAGCTTGGCGCTTTCGACAGGGACCGCCCCGGTCGTCGGGGGTTTGCTGCAGTCAGGCGGGCCGGTTCAGCCCAGGCCGATCAGCGAAAGCTCGCGCCCGTAGGCGGGTTCGCTGCGATGCGTGGCCCGGCGAAACGAAAAGAATCGGTCCGGTTCGGCATAAGTATCGAGACGCAGGCGCTCCACCGCGGCAAGTCCCCCAGCCTCGAGACGGGCCGCGACATAACCTTCAAGATCGAAATGGTGGTGGCTCTTCCGACCCGGCTTGAAGAAGCGGGCGTTGCCGGCATCGTCCTTGCAGAAGCGTTCGAAGAACGCCTCGTCCACTTCGTAGGACGCCTGAGCGATGCAGGGACCGACGGCAGCAACGATCCGGTCGGCCCGCGCGCCCAAGGCTTCCATCGCTTCGATGGTGCGGTCGGTAACGCCACCGATGGCGCCCTTCCAGCCGGCATGGGCAGCGCCGACGACGCCCGCCTCGCGATCGGCAAGCAGCACCGGCGCGCAATCGGCCGTCACGATCCCGAGCAGCAGCCCGGGTCGATCGGTGACTAGGGCATCTGCATGGGGACGTCCTTCGTCCGTCCACACGTCCCCGCCGACTGTGACGCAATCGGGCGAGTGGACCTGGTAGACCGAGACAAGCTGCGCGCCCGGCTGGACGGCGGCGACGGCGCGCGCGCGATTCTCGGCCACATGATCCGCATTGTCGCCCGATCCGAGCCCAACGTTCAGTCCCGCGACCTCGCCCCGACTCACGCCGCCGCGGCGGCCGAGGAAGCCATGCGGCAGTCCTTCGAGCAGCGCGGCCCGGTTGACTTCGACCGCTTCGCCACAGGTCATGTCAGGCGCCATTTCAGCCCTCATCCTCACCCAAGGCTCTTGGTCACCTGTTCGCGCACGTCGCGCGAAAGGTCCGGCGCCGCGGCGATCTTTTCGAGCTCTGCCTTCATCAGGTGGGCACGCTCCGATTCGATTCGCCGCCAGCGGCCCAGCGCGGGAACGAAGCGCGCGGCAGTCTGCGGATTGATCGGGTCGAGCCGGCGAATCAGCTCGCCGATGGTACGGTATCCCTCACCCCCGACATCGTGGAACGCCTTGGGATTGAGCGCGGCGGTCATGTAGAGCGCCCGCACGCGGTTGGGGTTGGACATCGTGAAGTCCGGATGCAGCGCCAGGTCGCGGATGTGGTCGAGCACCAGCGGGTGGGTGGAACCGGCCTGCAGCGCAAACCACTTGTCGATGACCAGCGCGTTGCCCGCATAGCGCTTGTGGAAGTCATCCAGCGCCTGCTGCCGCTCGGCAACGTCCAGCCCGCACAGCACGGACAGCGCGCTCTGGCGATCGGTCATGTTGTCCGCGGCCCAGTACTGGGTATCGGCCCGACGCGCCCCTTCGGCCGGATCGGCTGCAGCAATGTAGATCAGCGCCTGCGCCTTGCACTTGCGCGCACCGCGGGCCCCGGCATCGCGGCTGTAGGGCACCGCGGAAACGCGATCGTGCAGCGTCCGCAGCGAAGCGGACAATTCGCGCCCCAACCAGGCCTTCAGATCCTCGCGCGCCTCGTAAAGGGCGCTCGGGTCGGCGACCAGCAGCTGCTCGGCAAGGTAGGACACCGGCGGCAACATCAGCAGCTCGCCGCGCATCAGGTCGTCGAGCGCCACATCGTCGAGGACCGCGGCGAAGGCGCGCTTCACGGCATTGCGTTCGGCTGCGAGGGATGCCGCGCCCATGTTGCCGGAGACGGCCGCGATCAGGTGGCGCACGACAAGGCTCTGCATCGCCTCGTAACGGGCGAAGGGGTCGTCGTCGTTGGCGGCAAGGAACACGAGGTCATCGACCGGCCGCTCGACATCGAGAGCGATCGGCGCGGAAAAGCCTCGATTGACCGAGAGTACCGGAGCCTTGGCATATCCTTCGAAGCGGAAGCTGTCGCTGGCCTTGTCGAGAACGATGAGCCGCTCGCCGTCGTGGCTGGACGTTTCGCGGTCGAACAGGGCAATCCGCAAGGGAATGGGCATGGGCTGCTTCATCGCCTGCCCCGGGGTGGAAGGAACCGCCTGGCTGGCGGTGAGGGTAACGCCATTGTCTTCATGGACCATGCGCACCTGCACCTGCGGCGTTCCGGCCTGCGAGTACCACAGGCGGAACTGCGCGAGATCCAGCCCGGCGCCTTCCTCGATCGCCTTGATGAAATCCTCGCAGGTCGCCGCTTCGCCGTCGTGCCGCTCGAAATAAAGGTCGGTGCCTTTGCGGAAGCGCTCCGGCCCCGCCATCGTCCGCATCATGCGGATCACTTCGGCACCCTTGTTATAGACCGTCGCGGTGTAGAAGTTCGAGATCTCCTGATAGGAATCGGGCCGGATCGGATGCGCCAGCGGGCCGGAATCCTCGGGGAACTGCGCCGAGCGCAGGACGCGCACGTCCTCGATCCGCTTGACCGGCTCCGACCCCATGTCGGCGCTGAACAGCTGGTCGCGCAGCACCGTGAAGCCTTCCTTGAGCGAGAGCTGGAACCAGTCACGGCAGGTGATCCGGTTGCCGGACCAGTTGTGGAAGTACTCGTGCCCGATCACGCCCTCGATCGCGTCGTAATCGGCATCGGTCGCCGTGTCCGGCTCGGCCAGGACGTAGCGGGTGTTGAAGATGTTGAGGCCCTTGTTCTCCATCGCCCCCATGTTGAAGTCGGAGACGGCAACAACATTGAACAGGTCGAGGTCGTATTCGCGCCCGAAGGCTTCCTCGTCCCACTTCATCGAGGCGATCAGCGAATCGAGCGCGTGCTGGGTACGGCTTTCGTCTCCGGGACGAACCCAGATGTTCAGTGCGACCTTGCGGCCGCTCCGGGTCGTGAAGGCGGCGCTGTTGGCAACAAGGTCGCCGGCGACGAGCGCGAAGAGATAGCTCGGCTTGGGCCAGGGATCCTGCCACTCGGCCCAGTGGGTGCCGTTCTCCCCATCGCCCTGCGCGGTACAGTTGCCGTTCGAGAGCAGGATCGGGAAGGCCGCCTTGTCGCCGGCCATGCGCACCGAATAGACCGAGAGCACGTCCGGCCGGTCGGGGAAGAAGGTAATCCGGCGGAAACCTTCCGCCTCGCACTGCGTGCACAGCATCCCGTTCGATGCGTAGAGGCCCATGAGCTGGCTGTTGGCGATCGGCTTGATCAGCGTCTCGATCTCGATGGCGTGGGCATCGCCGTGCAGTTCGATCAACAGGTCCGGACCGTCGAGCCGCCAGTCATTGATCGCCTCGCCATCGACCCTGACCGCAAGCGGCGCGATCTGGTCGCCATTCAGGCGCAGCACGTCCGAGCCGTTCCCGTCCGGATTGCGCTGCACCGACAGCTTCGAAGTGACGTGCGTCTCATCGACGCCAAGCGCGAAGTCCAGGGCGATCTGCGGCACCAGCCAGGCGGGCGGCAGGTAATCTTCGCGGTGGATGACCGGCGGCGCCTGCGGGGGCGGCGCGGCATCGGCAATCTGCATGTTGGCTTCGGAGTCGGCGGGCGTGCTGGCAATGTCCATGCCCTAGATTTAGAGGCTTACCTTGCGATTGCCAGCCGGTACGGTACGAATTCACCGGCACTCTGGGGGAATGGCGCCGAATGATGCATGGCAAGCGCGCAGCGATGCTGCTGATCGCGGGGACAGCGATCCTCTCGGGCTCCGCACTGGCGGCAAGCGCGCCGCAGGCCGGGTTCGACGTCGACCAGGCGACCCGGCTCTGGCTCGACACCCTGCAGGGCCCGGCCCGCGCCAGGTCCGACGCCTATTTCGAAGGCGGCTACTGGCTACCCCTGTGGGGCACGCTGATCGCGGTACTGATCGACTGCGCCCTGCTGCATTTTCGCCTGTCAGCCCGGTTCCGGGACTGGGGCAGCCGAATCTCGCGGCGCCCCTCGGCCATCGTGGCCGTCACCGCGCTGCTATACCTGTTCGTCGGTTCCCTGCTGACACTGCCCTGGACGATCTACAGCCAGTTCTTCCGCGAGCGCGCCTACGGACTGATGAACCTGTCGTTCGGCGGCTGGCTGGGAGAACAGACCATCGGCCTTGCCTTCAGCCTTGTCGTGGGAACCGTGCTGCTGGTCGCGCTCTATGCCGCGATACGCCGCTTTCCGCGCCGCTGGTGGGTGCTCGGCACCGGTATCGTCGCCGTCTTCGCGCTCGTCGCGCTGCTGCTGGCGCCGGTCTATCTCTCGCCGCTGTTCAACACCTACAGGGAAATGCCGCAGGGCCCGGTCCGCGACCGCATCGTCGCCATGGCAAACAGGTTCGCTGTCCCGGCAGAGCACATCTACGTTTTCGACGCGAGCAAGCAGTCCGACCGGATTTCCGCCAATGTCTCCGGAATCGGCCCGACGATCCGCATCAGCCTCAACGACAATCTGCTCAACCGTTCGACGCCCGAGGAGATCGAGGCCGTGATGGGCCATGAACTGGGGCACTACGTCCTCGGTCATGCCTGGCGCAACATCGCCTTTTTCGTCGTGCTGGCTGCCCTGTGCCTGTTCCTGGTGGCGCGGATCGCCCCGGCACTTATCGCCCGGTATGGCCAGCGCTGGGGTGTTCGGGATCTTTCCGATCCGGCATCGGTTCCGGCGATGATGATCTGCATCTCCGTCCTCTCCCTGCTGGCGACGCCGCTGACCAACAGCCTGATCCGGATCGACGAAAGCGAGGCTGACGTCTTCGGCCTCGATGCCTCGCGCGAGCCGGACGCCTTTGCCGCGATCGCGATGAAGCTGGCCGACTATCGCAAGATCGAGCCTGGCCCGCGCGAGGAAATCCTGTTCTTCGACCATCCATCCGGCGCGACCAGGGTGCGCATGGCGATGCAATGGAAGAAGGACCATGTGCCCGATGCCCGGATGGTTCACCCCGCCCCCCTGCCCCAGCACTTCGGAGAACACCACAAGTGAAGCGCCGCCTGTTCATCTTCGGCCTCGGCTACACAGCCGGTTACATCGCGAACCGGCTCGAACCCGCAGGGTGGGAGGTCGTCTCCACCGGCCGCGACGGTACCCTGTCTTTCGACGACGAGGGCAATGTGCGCATGGCGCTGGCCGACGCCGATCACGTGCTGTCATCGGTTCCACCGGGCAGCGAGGGGCTCGATCCGGTACTGGAACGCTATGGCGACGCGCTTGCCGCCAAGGCGTTGTCGTACCTGTCCTCAACCGGCGTCTATGGCGATGCCGAGGGCGCATGGGTCGATGAGAGCGCGCCGACGGGAACGGGGCGCCGCGTCGCCCGCGCCGACGCCGACGCCGCATGGCTGGGGCGCGGCGCACGCGTCTATCGCCTGCCCGGGATCTACGGTCCGGGCCGCTCGATCTTCGAACGCCTCGCCGAAGGGCGTGCCCATCGCATCGACCTGCCCGGACAGGTGTTCAGCCGCGTCCATGTCGAGGATATCGCGGCAGGCGTCATCGCCGGTCTCGACGCGGCCCCGGGGGCCTACAATCTTGCCGACGACGAGCCCTGCAGCCAGAACCGGCTTGTCGAGGAAGCCTGCGCCCTTCTCGGCATCGCACCGCCGCCGATGCAATCGCTCGAGGCAGCGAACCTGTCGCCGATGGCGCGCTCGTTCTATGCCGAGAACCGCCGCGTCGCCAACGGCAAGGCCAGGCGCGCGCTCGGCTGGCAGCCCCGCTATCCCAGCTTCCGCGAAGGCCTACGCGCGCTTCGCCCGCGCTGACAACGCGACCAGCAGACCGACAAGCGCCAAGAGGGCGCCGCCGCCGGCAAGGCCGGTCCAGCGATAGTTCTCGAAAAAGGTCGAAAGCACCATCGCAACGACGGGAACCGCCACGCCGTTGTAGGCCGCCTTGCCCGCGCCGAGTGTCCGGATCAGCAAAAAGTAGAGCGGGAACGTCACGACCGACCCGAAAATCGCGAGATAACCGATCCCGGCGAGATAGCTCCAGCGCATGTCGATCACCGGAGGGCCAGCGGTAACGATGCTGAACAACGCGTCCGCCAGCGTGCCCCACACCATCGCCCAGGCAAGCAGCGGCACGATGAGCTGACGCCGCCCGGCAGGCGTCGCCTGCAGGACGTTGGCAGAGGACGCACTGAACAGTCCGGCGCAAGTCAGTACGATGCCCAGCGCAATGCGGCTGTCAGGCGGCGCATCGCGGAACTCGTGGATCAGCAGCAGGGCGATCCCGGCAATGGCGATCAGCGAGCCCAAGACGAAGCGCGGCTTCACGGTCTCCTTCAGGAACAGCCGCCCCAACAGCGTGTTGGGGACCATCAGCAGCGCATAGAACACTGCCACCAGCCCGGAAGTCAGGTGCATTTCGGCACGGTAGACGAACTGGAAGTTCAGAAAGAACTGCGAGAGCCCGACGAAGACCGCGAGGATCATCCCTTCGCGCGAAAGCCGCAGCGGATCGCCCCGCAGCTTCGCGAAGATGAACATGCCGACACAGGCGATGGCGAAGCGATAGGTGATCGACCAGCTGGCCGGGACCAATCCGACCTGGTCCTTGATCACCAGCCACGTCGAACCCCATATCGCGGTCACGATCAGGAAGGCGGCGGCGACCTTGGCCTGCGAAGCGACCGGTTCGGCGGCGCCGTCGCTCATAAACCGGCAATCGCCCGGGCCAGCGCCGCGGCCGCCTCGGGCCGGGTATCCCACGCGGTTACCAGCCGCGCCGCATCCGGGCCCCAATCGTAGAATTCGAAGCCCTGCGCGCGCAGTGCCTCCCGCTCGGCGGCGGTGGTGGTGAGAAACACTTCGTTGGCCTCCACCGGGTGGAGCAGGCGCGACCCGGCCGCCGCGGCGATCTCGGCAGCGGCCGCATTGGCCGCGCGCGCATTGTCGAGCCACACATCGTTGTCGAGCATCGCAAGGATCTGCGCCGCAAGATAGCGGCCCTTGGACTGCAGATGCCCTGCCCGCTTGCGCCGGTAGCGGGTCTGGCGCGCGAGTTCGGGATCGAAGAAGACGATCGCCTCGGCGCCCATGCCGCCGTTCTTGACGAACCCGAAGCTGAGCGCGTCGGCGCCCAGCGCCGCCTCTGCCGGGCTGCAGCCCAGAAACGCCACGGCATTGGCGAAGCGCGCACCGTCAATATGCAGCGCCAGCCCGCGTCCCCTGGCATACCCTGCAATCGCCGCGAGTTCTTCGGGACGATAGGCGCAGCCGTATTCGCTGACCTGCGTGACCGAAACCGCGTGGGGCTGGACCTGGTGGACATCGTCGCGGATGGGATCAACGACCGAAGCAATCGCTTCGGGGGTCAGCTTCGCGCTTTCGCCATCTGCCAGCATGAGCTTTGCACCGTGCATGTAGAAGCCCGGCGCGCCGCACTCGTCGACCTCGATATGCGCCTCGCGGTGACAGACCGCACCGCCGTGCGGGGGCACCATGGCCGAGAGGGCAAGGCAGTTCGCCGCCGTGCCCGTGGCCACCCAGAGCGCCGCGCAGTCACGTCCGAACAGCGCCGAAAAGCGCGCGTCCATCTCACGGCTCAACGCGTCGTTGTCATAGGGTGAATCGGCCACGTCCGCAGCCATCATCGCCTTCCAGACCGCGGGATGAACGCTGGCGGCATTGTCGGAGAGGAACTTCATGGCCATATGCCCTGCTTGGGCTTGCGCCCTGCGTCAAGCGCTTGCATGCGCTGCCATTCACGCACCGGAGAATGCCGCATGGTCGGAGTGACCATAACCAAGCACGAGAAGGAAACGCGCGGCGAATATATCGCCCATGTCGCGGACAGCGATGCCGTCGGCCGCCTGACCTGGGTCGAGCGCGACGGGGTCCATTTCGCCGATCACACCCTGGTACCGCCCGAGATCGGCAATCGCGGAGTCGCGATGCGGCTGGTCGAGGCGATGGTGGCCGACGCGCGCGAAAACCAGTTCAAGGTCGCACCGGTCTGCAGCTATGTGGTGGCTGCGTTCAACCGCCACCCGGACTGGAACGACGTGCGGGCCTGAAGACCGCGCCTGCCGGTCCACGGGGCCGCCACTGCAGACACGACAGCGATTGCCGCAAGGTCAATCCGGCTCGCCGTAACCGCCGCCGCCGGGCGTCTCGATCACGATGACGTCTCCGGCCTCGAGGCGCGCCGAGCCGGTTGAACCCAGATCCTCTATGGTACCGTCAGTACGCTCCAGCCGGGTACGACCGGGGGCTGCGTCCTCACCGCCGGCAAGGCCGAAGGGCGCGACCTTGCGTCGCTGGGCGAGGATGCCCGCCTGCATGGGCTCGAGGAAGCGCAACCGGCGGGTGGCCCCGTCGCCGCCCTTGTGCCGTCCCTTCCCGCCCGAACCACGCCGGATCGAGAACTCTTCCAGCAACACCGGGAAGTTCGTCTCGAGCACTTCGGGATCGGTCAGGCGGCTGTTCGTCATGTGGGTCTGGACGACGCTGGTGCCGTCGAAATCCGGGCCCGCCCCCGAACCGCCGGCAATCGTTTCGTAGTACTGGCGCCGCGCGTCGCCGAAGGTGAAATTGTTCATCGTCCCCTGAGACGCCGCCATCGCGCCCAGCGCGGCGAACAGGGCATCGGTGATCGCCTGGCTCGTCTCGACATTGCCGGCGACGACCGCAGCCGGTGCGCGCGGGTGCAGCATCGATCCTTCGGGCACGATAAGCGTGATCGGGCGCAGGCAGCCCTCGTTCATCGGCACCGCATCGTCGATCAGCGTGCGCACGACATAGAGCACTGCCGCGCGCACGACCGGGAGCGGTGCGTTGAAGTTGTCCGCAAGCTGGTCGCTGGTGCCGGTGAAGTCGATCGTCGCGCCGCGCGTCTGGCGATCGATGCTCACCGCCACGCAAATCTGCGCCCCGTTGTCCATCGGCACGCGGAAGGTGCCGTCCGACAGTCTGTCGATCAGCGAACGGACCGCATCTTCGGCATGGGCCTGCGCATGGGCCATGTAGGCATCGACGATCTCGCGTCCCTGCTCGCGGGCGATGCGGCGCAGTTCCGAAGCGCCGCGCGTGCAGGCGGCGACCTGCGCGCGCAGGTCGGCGATGTTCTGGTCTATGGCCCGCGACGGGTACGGCCCCGAAGCCAGCAGTGCGCGCATCGCTCCTTCCTGAATTTCCCCGCGATCGACCAACAGCACGTTGTCGATCAGCACGCCTTCATCGTCCAGCGAACGGCTGCGCGGCGGCATCGATCCCGGGCTGATCCCGCCGACGTCGGCATGGTGCCCGCGCGCCGCGACGAACCACGCCGGTGCGCTATCGTCACCCTCCGCGAAGACCGGCATGACGACGGTGATGTCGGGCAAATGGGTGCCGCCATCGTAAGGCGCATTGAGGACATAGGCATCGCCCGGCAGCAGTCCGCGCCCGTCCTTCGCATCGCCCCGCCGCGCCAGGATCGTGCGCACGCTTTCGCCCATCGAGCCAAGGTGCACCGGCATGTGCGGCGCATTGGCGACGAGACTGCCGTAGCGGTCGAACACGGCGCAGGAGAAATCGAGCCGCTCGCGGATATTGACCGAGCTGGCGCTGAACTGCAGCGCCGCGCCCATCTCCTCGGCGATCGCCATGAACAGCGCGCCCATGATCTCCAGACGCACCGGATCGCACGCCGTGGACTGCGCCTGCGCGACCTGCAGCGCCCGGACCCGGGTGAGCAACAGGTTGCCGAACGGGTCGACGCGCACCCGCCAGCCGGGTTCAACCACCGTCGTGGAGACATCGTCGACCACCAGCAGCGGACCGTCCGCCTCGAAACCTTCGGCCAGATCGGCGCGCAAGTAGAGCGGCACGCGGTGCTCCGCCCCCTCGGTGAAGATGTCGACCTGTTCGGCGGGAGGGCCGGAGCTGTCCGGCAAGGCGAGCGTCGCGCCGCCTGCATCCTGCGCGGCCGATACCGCCTCGACGCGCAGTGTCTCGGCAATCAGATCGCTGCCCGCCCCGAAGCCGAAGCGATGCAGCCAGCCTTCGCGGAAGGCATCGCGCATGGCATCGAGCGTGCCGAAGCCCACCTCGATGGCATTATCGCTGCCCTTGGGCCGTACTGCGAGAGTAGCCTCCATGGCGATGGTATCGACCGCGACACCCTGCGCCGCCAGATCGTCGCGCGCCTGCCCACCCAGCGCCGCAACGGCTTGTCCGATTTCGTCCATGCTGCGCGCCTCGAGCGGCAGTGCGAGCGTCCGCTCGTGCAGCATGCGCCGATCGGCAAGGCCCATGCCATAGGCGGACAGCACGCTTGCCAGCGGATGGCACAGCACCGTCCCGACGCCGAGTGCATCGGCAACCTTGCAGGCATGTTGCCCTCCGGCCCCGCCAAAGGTCACGAGCGCCGCACGCGTCATGTCGTGACCGCGGCGCAGGGACACGGTCTTGATCGCATTTGCCATATTGGCGACCGCGATCTCGAGGAACCCTTCGGCTGCCTCTTCGCGCGACAGGGCCCTGCCGGTTGCGGCACGCACATGCTGCAGCACTTCGTCCATCTTTTGCTGCGCAGCATGGAGTGACAGCCGCTCGTCGCCTCGGGGGCCGAAGACGTGGGGGAAATGCTGCGGGCGAAGCTTGCCGAGCAGGAGGTTGCAGTCGGTCACCGCCAGCGGGCCACTGCGCCGGTAACAGGCCGGGCCCGGTACGGCGCCCGCGCTTTCGGGCCCGACAAGGAAACGCGCCCCGTCGAAATGGCAGATCGACCCGCCGCCCGCGGCAACGGTCTCGATCCGCATCATCGGCGTTCGCACGCGCACCCCGGCGACGCGCGTCTCGCTGTCGCGCTCATACTGCCCGGCAAAATGCGAAACGTCGGTGGAGGTCCCGCCCATGTCGAAGCCGATGACATGATCGAAACCGGCCTCGCGCGCGATCGCCGCCATGCCGACGATGCCGCCTGCCGGGCCGGAGAGGATAGCGTCCTTGCCGCGAAATGCGGCGCCGGTCGCCAGCCCTCCGCTCGACTGCATGTAGAGCGCGGCAACCCGCGAGCCGAGCCCCGCTTCGAGCCCCGCGACATAGCGGTCGAGCACCGGCGAAAGGTAGGCATCGACGACCGAGGTATCGCCGCGCGCGATGAGCTTGATCAGCGGGGCGACCTCGTGACTGACCGATACTTGCGTGAAACCGACCTCGCGCGCGATCCGCGCCAGCGCTGCCTCGTGAGCGACATGGCGATAACCGTGCATGAGCACGATGGCGATGGCACGCAGCCCCCGGTCGAAGAAATGCTGCAATCCATCGCGTGCAGCATCTTCATCGAGCGGGCGGTGGATCGTCCCGTCCGCACCGACACGTTCGTCGATCTCCAGCACCGCGCCGTGAAGCGGTTCAGGCCGTTCGATGTGCCTTGCGAAGATGTCCGGGCGCTCCTGCGTACCGATGCGCAGGGCATCGCCGAAGCCGCGCGTGATGGCGAGCAGCACCGGCTCTCCCTTGCGTTCAAGCAGGGCGTTCGTCGCCACCGTGGTGCCGAGCCGCAGTTGCGCCGGTGGCAGTTCACCCGCGCGCACGCCGGTCAGACGGCGCATCGCCTCGACCGCGGCATCGTCGTAGGAACCGGGACTTTCGGAAAGCAGCTTCAGGCGTTCGAAGCGGCCGTCGGGCGCCTTTGCCACGACATCGGTAAAGGTACCGCCCCGGTCGACCCAGAACAGCCACTGGCCGGTTTCCTCACTGCGATTGGTCATGTGCCTGGTTCCGGTACGGCTCGCCTCAGGCGAACCCGCGATCGAGGTAGTCCCGGGCGAGCCCGGCAAGGTAGGCTGCGCCTTGTGGCATGACGGATTCGTCGACGATCATTCTGGTCGAGTGGATGCCGCAGCAATGCTGCCAGTCCGCCCCTTCATGCGCAACGCCCAGAAAGAACATCGCACCGGGCACTTTCTCCAGCACATAGGCGAAGTCCTCTGCCCCCATGATCGGATCGGGCAGACGCAGGAACGCCTGATCGCCGAACATCCGGCGCGCGACACTTTCGCCAAAGCCGACCGCCCCGTCATGGCAGACGGTGACGGGGAAGCCTTCCACCGTATTCACCTTTGCCGACAAGCCGTGCGCTCTGGCGATGCCGGATGCCAGCACGGCGAGGTCTTGCTTGAGGCGCGCCCGGTTTTCAGCCGAGAGTGTGCGCATCGTGCCGACCATGCGGGCTTGGTCGGCGATGACGTTGTGCGCGGTTCCCGCATCGATCCTGGCGATCGTCACCACCACCGGATCGAACACGTTGAACTTTCGCGCGACCATGGCCTGGATGGCGGTGACGATCTCGCAGGCGACCGGGACCGGGTCGAGCGTCTGATGCGGCATCGAGGCATGGCCGCCGCGCCCGGTCACCACGATCTCGATCTGGTCAGCCGCTGCCAGCAGGGGCCCGGTGCGACCGCCGATCAGGCCATGGGGCGCATTGGGCATGACGTGCAGGGCAAAGGCCGCGTCGGGCAGTGGCCGGTCGAAGCCCTCGCCCCCCAACAGTCCGTCCTCCAGCATGAAGCGCGCGCCGTGATAGCCTTCCTCGCCGGGCTGGAACATGAAACGGACCTCTCCCGCAAGACTGTCGGCCCGGGCGCAGAGGATCTCGACCGCACCGGCCAGCATCGCGACATGGGCATCGTGGCCGCAGGCGTGCATCGTGCCCGGCACTTTGGAGGCAAAGTCCAGGCCGGTTTCCTCCGGCATCGGCAGAGCGTCCATATCGCCGCGCAGCAGGACCGAACGGCCCGGCCCTGCCCCGCCCTTCAGTGTGGCGACGAGGCCCGTCGTCGAAGCGCCTTGCTTCCAGTCGAGCGGCAGGTGCGCCAGCGCCTCGCGGATCTTGTCGCGCGTCCTGGGCGTGTGCAGCCCGATCTCGGGTTCGGCATGAATCGCGCGGCGCAGCGACACAATGCCTTCGGAAATGCGGGCAGCTTCTTCGATCAGGGCACAGGGAGGCATCGCCCCATGATAGACCTGGTCACCCGCCTGTCGACCCGGCTTCCTTGTCGACCAGTTCGATTTCGTGCCGCCGCAACTTCTGAAGGGTGCGCCACGCCATAAGGCCCATGGCAAGGTAGGACATCGCCCCGCCGACCGCCACGGCCCATGCCGCGCCCGCCGGCCCGATGGGGAGCAACAGGTAAAGCCCGATGCCAAGCCCCGCCACGGCGAAAAGCCTTGCCACCAGCGCAAGCCGCGCACGTCCGGTCGAATGCAGGACCGGTTCGAAGGCGACACTGGCAAGATCGAAGCTGGCCGCGATGGCCAGAGGCACGAGAATAGCCGCGCCCTGCTCGAAATCGGGTCCGGCGATCAGCTCCAGCAATTGCCGCCCGATCAACAGCGCGATCGCGACCACCACGAGGCCGGCACCTCCCGCAATGAGGCTGGTCTGCAATGCGAGCTTGCGAAACTCGGCAAATTCGGTCGAGACGCGCACACGGGCCACTTCGGCATAGACCGAGCGTGTCAGCAGCGTCGAAAGCTTGCTCAGGGCCTGCGCCAACTGGGAAGCGAGGCGATAGAGACCGGCCGCGCGCGTACCGACGAAGGCACCCACCGCCAGCAGTGGACCGTTCTTCATGGTCGCCTCGATCGACGACCCGGCATAGGTCACCAGGAAAAAATGGCCCACGCCCTCGTTTTCGGCGAAGGCCTGACGCCACTTGGCAAGGTTTGAAAGGCGCACGGCCTGCGGGCACAGGCGTCGGGCCATGGCCCAGTAAAGGATTGCCTCGACGATATCGATGGCGGCCCAGGCAAAAAGGAACCGTCCCACGCTTGGACCGGTCGCCCAGATCACCAGCGCAGCGATGAGGCGTCCTGTCGGCACGACCGCTTCGACATAGACCGCCATGTCAAAGCGGTGCAGCGCACGCACGATCCCGGTCGGGGCCGAAACCAGCGCCCAAAGCGATCCGCAGGCGAAGTAGAAGGCGATGTCGATATAGGCCGGGTTGAGTTCGAGTACCCCGGAAAAGCCGTAGATCAGGATGGCAGCGAGTCCGCAACCGATGACCGCCCCCACCGCGTCCAGCATCCCGCACAACATGCCCAGACGGCCGAATTTGCCCCAGTCCTCGGCATGGATGTGTTCGCTGCCGTAGCGCACGACGACGCGCCAGGTCTGGAAGCCCGCAATCGCTATCAGCGCCTGCGCCGTTCCGAAGATCAGCGAAAAGTGGCCGAAGTCCTTCAACCCGAGCGTACGCGTCAGGATCGCAAGGTAAGCGAGGCCGCAGACGGCACCGAATCCCTTGCCGCCGAGCAGCCAGGCCGTGTTCTGAAGTATCCGCCGGAGGGGAGAAGCGTTCTCGAGGCGGTCGCGTTTGGCGGACATCACGGGTGCATTTGGACGAGCACCGTTTCACTTGCAAGGTTTCGCGCGATGCAAATCAGGCAGGCCGTGGTGCAGCCGACCCGCATCTTTCTATTTTCGCCCTTTGGGGCTAGAGGGCGCTGCTTGCGCCAGCAAGCCAGGTTGTAACCATGATCGAACACGCCATCCTCCTCAGCGCCGGCCAGGGCTCGCGCCTGCTGCCGCTCACTGCCGAGCGTCCGAAGTGCCTGATCGACTTCTCCGGCAAGTCGCTGATCGAATGGCAGATCGAAATGCTTGCCCGCGGCGGCGTGAAGCGGATCGACGTCGTGACCGGCTTCATGACCGACATGCTCGAAGAGCACCTCATGGCGATCGAAGACCCGCGCGTCGAAATCTCCATCCGGTTCAACCCCTTCTACAAGGTCGCGGACAACCTCGGGTCCTGCTGGATCGCGCGCGAAGCGATGCGCGGCGACTTCCTGATTCTCAACGGCGACACGCTGATCTGCGAAGAGATCGTCCAGCGCGTGCAGCAGGGCGCGACGGACAAGGACGGCAAGACCTGGCCCGTCGCCGTGACCGTCGACGTCAAACCCGATGGCTACGACAGCGACGACATGAAGGTGGAACGCGAAGCCGATGGCCGTCTCATCCATATCGGCAAGACGCTGACCGCCAAGCAGTCCAATTCCGAATCCATCGGCTTCCTCGCCTTCCGCGGCGAAGGCGCCGAGCTGTTCCGCGAGACCGTCCGCCAGGCGATGCGCACCCCAGAGGGCGTGCAGCACTGGTACCTCAAGGTCATCGATTCGATCGCACCGACCGGGAAGGTCGGCACGGTTTCGATCGAAGGCCTGGACTGGGCAGAAGTGGACTTTCTCAACGACATCGAGATCGCGACAAAGCTGACCGACACCTGGGCCTGATCGTTCTGCCCCCCACAGGGCTTAGAAGAAGCCCTTGAGCCAGGTCACCAGCGCGGCGAGATCGTCGCCTTCGAGCGCTACGGCGTGGCCGAGGTCCGGCACTTTCGGCCAGCCGCAGTCGACGAATTCGCGGCCCTGCCATTCACGCGCTCCCTCGTAACGGGGGATCACGTGGAAATGGACATTGGGGTCGACCATCATCAGCATCAGGTAATTGAGCTTGGCATAACCCACCGCCTTGCCCAGCGCCGCCTCGATGGCACCGGTCGCCAGCTTTAGCTCGGCATGCGCCTCGGTCGGCAGGTCGCCGAAGGCGGTGACTTCGGACTTGGCGGCCAGCACCAGCGAACCGAGCGTCGGCTGCGCCGCGCGGGCAAGGACGACCCAGTGGTCGAACTCGGCGACCAGCGTTGCCGGGCAGCCGAATTTCTCCATGGTCACATTCATCGTCAGTCCTCCGAAAGCCAGGAGGTGATCGTACCGCCCCTGGCGCGCACATTCCATGCCTGCACCAGCCTGACCGCGTGAATCAGGCAGGACAGCACCGTCCACCACGCCACGGCCATCAGGCCGAGGTCGGGCCGTGCGAAGAGCATGGAGACGAACAGGATCACCATGTTGGGGTTGCGGCGCGCAGTGATCAGGCGGAACCGGCTGTCGAAACGGCGCCACACGTGGATGTGCATCATGCCGTTCTGGCGCATGAACCCGCCTTCGATCAGGCGCTGGACGACGTAGCCGCCCTGGATCGCGCCCTGCACCCACCAGAAGGTCGCCGTGTCATAGGCAAGGCCCCAAGCGGCAAGGCCGGTAGCCCAGAACCACCACCAGAACGGCGGATGGACGAGGTCCATGCCGTGGTCGAAGATGTTCCCCCAGTAGGAAGAAGTGATCGTACACCGGGCCAGCTTGCCGTCCACGGTATCGAGCACCATGAACACGAGGCCCGTCGCCATGCCCGCCCAGTAATGACCTTGCGCGAACAGGACAGTTGCGATCACGCAGAACACCGCGCCGACAAACGTTACCATGTTCGGGGTTATGTGCAGCCGGGCGCAGATGCGGGTCAGCACCAGTGCCCATTCCGGCCAGAGATACTTGGTCAGCAGGTCGGTCACGCCCTTGTAGGCGCCGAAATAGCTGGCGCGCTCCAACTGACGGACAGTGTCCTTGCGCAGCGGCAGCAGGAACGGCGTCTCGCGCTTGCGAAGCTGCTTGTTCTCGATCGTCGGACCCGTCTCGAAGGCGACGACGGTCATGCCTTCGGTCTGGTCCAATGCCACTCCGGCGGTCATCGCCTCGGCGATTCGGCGCGCCTGGTTCGCATCCGCAGCATGTGCGAGCGCCGGAACGCCTCCCAGGGTAAGCACCATGCCCGGTCGGTTGACGATATGCCGAAACCACGCCGGGTCCCAGGCGAAAGCAGCCGCAGACAGGATCGCCGGTCCATCCGGCACCGTGTCGGCAGGGGTGAACCTGGAGGCCCGTGCGATCCGGGCCACGCGCTCGGAGACGTCCAGCCCCCACAATTTTACGGGATTTTCGCCGATCGTCACGACCGGCACCACTTGCGAATTTTCCACCATGGAGTCCTGCCGTAGTCGAGGCCGCGGGGGCTGGCAATCGCCGGGGTCACCGGCGGAGTTCTTGCATCTGCGCCGATGCACCCGCGCCACAGAAGTGTAACTTTCCTGTGTCAAACCATGTTTCATGGTGATTTTCGGCTCGGGTGTCACTACATAGGCGCCCGTGTACGGATCGATTTACGAGTTTGAATCACTGCCGAGCTTCGGCAAGCGGGGAAGCGAAAGCCTCTCGCGCCCCGGGTCGCGTGTCCGCCGTGGACGCGCCGTTCCGCTGGTCGGGATTGTCCGGAATCCGCGCAGCCACCGCAACAAGGGCATCGCGCCGGAAATGGCCGATTGCTCCAACATCCTCACCGAGACGCCCTGCACCCGCGAGGAGCTTCACCACACCCTGGCCGAATTTGCGCGTCGCGGCGTAGACTATCTTGTGGTCGACGGCGGCGACGGCACGGTGCGTGACGTCCTGACGTGCGGCGCCGACATTTTCGGGAACGACTGGCCGACGCTGATGATTCTGCCGAAAGGCAAGACCAACGCGCTGACCGTCGACCTCGGCCTGCCCAATCACTGGTCGCTGGCCGAAGCACTTGCTGCAGCGCAAAACGGCAATACCGTGACCCGTCGCCCGCTGCGCGTTGCACCGGCCGATGGCTCGGGCGGCTGCATCCAGGGCTTCATCTTCGGTACCGGAACCTTCGCGCTGGCGACCGAAGCCGGGCAGGAAGCGCATCGCCGCGGTGCCTTCAACAGCTTCGCCGTCGGCCTCTCGATCCTCTGGGCGGTCATCCAGTCGCTGTTCGGCGGCGCCGGCAACCCTTGGCGCGCCTGCACCCCGACCCGCCTCGTCGACCGTTTTACCGGACGCCCACTGCCGCGCACGGGCCCGGGCCGCGACGATGAGCGCTTCATGACCTTCGCGACGACCTTCGAGAAGTTCCCGCTCGGCGCGCGCCCCTTCGGCAAAAACGTGCCCCCGGGCTTGAAACTGGCCGTGGTCGACTGGCCGGTACGCTGGGTGATGATGCTGGTCCCGGCAATGCTCTTCGGCTTTTATGGACGCTTCCTCAAGCGCGCAGGCGTGCACCGCTTCTGCGCCAGCGATGTCGGCATCGACCTCGGCGGATCGTTCATCCTCGACGGCGAGGCTTTCCCCGCCGGCCGCTACATCCTCGACGAAGGCCCGCAGCTTACCTTCGTCGTCCCGTGAGCTTCTGAGCCATGAGCGAGGATCTCGCTGGACGCGTGACGGCTGCCCTCAACCGGCCCGTCGAGCCCGAAGTGCGTGCCTTTGCCGAACGTCTTGCGAAAGAAGCCGGCGCGCTGGGTGTACTGTTCTACGGCTCCAACCTCAGGACCGGATCGCTGGAAGGCGTACTCGACTTCTACGTCCTGACGGCAGGAGCGCAGGTCGAGAAGATCTGGCCGCGCGTCAGCTATCACGAATGGGACCACGGTGGCATCACGCTGCGCGCCAAGGTGGCGACGATGGCCCTGGAGACGTTCCGCGCCGCCGCGTCGGGCGAATTGCTCGACACGACGATCTGGGCGCGCTTCGTCCAGCCCAGCGCCCTGGCATGGCAGCGCGATGAAGCCTCCGGCAAGGTCATCGCCGAGGCCATCGCCCGGGCGGCGCAGACCGCTGCGAGGCTCGCAGTTGCCCTCGGCCCTGAAACCGGCACGCCCGAAGACTACTGGCGCGCACTGTTTCGCGCGACTTACGCTGCGGAATTCCGCGTCGAAAAGGCCGGGCGCGAGGATTCCATCCTCTCGGCCAACCGCACCCATTTCGACGGCCTGCTGCCACTGGCTCTCGTGGCCGAGCGGATCGACTTCGCCCGCAGGGCCGACAGCATCATCCGCCCTGAACTGAGCCCGGCGCGGCGCGCGCGCCTGCTCGCCTGGTGGAAAAAACGGCAGCGGCTGGGCAAGCCTTACAACTTCATGCGCCTGCTCAAGGCATCGACCACATTCGACGGCGCGGCGCGCTATGCCGCGTGGAAGATCGAACGACACACCGGCGTGCATGTCGCACTGACTCCCTGGCGTGAGCGTCATCCGGTGCTTGCAGCCCCCGGCGTGCTCTGGCAGGTCTGGCGCGCGAAGAAAGCCGCCAACGCCAAAGAAGCCGCGTGAGCATAACCCAAGCCCCTGTATCAGCCCTGATTCTGGCCGGATCGCGACCCGGCGTGCCAGACCCGGTGGCAAGCGCCGAAGGCGTGAGCCACAAGGCCCTTGTCGAGATCGACGGCAAGCCGATGCTCGCCCATGTCGTCTCCGCGCTGCGGGGTGCGGGCATCGCGCGCCTGGCCGTGGCGACGAACGATGCGCAGGTAATCGCGCTTGCCTCCGAACTGGGCTGTGAGGCGGTTCCTGCCGCTGCCGGACCGAGCGCCAGCGTCGAAGCCGGTTTCGCGCAGCTGGGCGCGCCCATGCTGGTCACGACATCCGATCATGCCCTGCTGCGCGCGGAGTGGGTTTCGGATTTCCTCGCCGACACGCCCGGCAATGCCGACGTCGCCATCCTGCTGGCCCGGCGCGAGGCGATCGAGCGGGCCATGCCCGGCAGCAAGCGCACCTACTTGCGCTTTGCCGATGGCTGGTGGTCGGGTTGCAATCTGTTCCTGCTCGCCCACGACAAGGCCAGCGCCGCGATCCGGACCTGGAAGATGGTGGAGGCGGATCGCAAGCGGCCATGGCGGATCGCCGCGAAGCTGGGCATCGCAATGCTCGTGAATTATGCGCTGGGGCGGCTGACGCTGGCGGCGGCCATTGCGCGAATGGGCCGCCGGGTCGGCATCGAGGCCCGGCTCGTTGCCGCGCGCGACGGACTGGCCGCGGTCGACGTCGACAAGCCGGCCGACCTCGCGGATGCCAGGGCAATCATGGCTTCGCGGATGGTGGAGCGATAAGCTTGGAAGTCCTCCCCGTTCCGTCGTGCGGATCAGGGAGGGCTCTGAGAGACTGCGGCAACGCAGCCACGTCGATCACATGTATTTCATCTCGATCCGGATCGACTTCACATTGTCGCCGACGGGAACGCCGACCTTGGTGTAGCTCGGCTTGCCGAGGTTGAAGATGTTGATCGACGGGTTGTTCGACATGCCGCCGCCATCGCTCATGATGTCGGTCTTGCCGTTGCCGTTAAGGTCGTGGCGCACGGCAATGCCGTAAGTGCCCGCGTCCGGCACGGGCAGGCAGAAGGTCATCGTCCCCGCCTTGGCCGGAACTTCTATGCGCGAAAGCCACTTGCCCTTCGCCAGCCATTCCGACGAATTGGCCCGGTAGCTCTGGATGCGCAACTTGCCCTGCGACGCCTTGACGCCATCGACGGTTACCATGACCGCCGGGCCGGAGCCGACAGTACAACGGCTCATGTCGTTGTGAATTTCACTGCGATATTGCGCGATGGCGGGCGAAGCCGTCGCCAGCCCGATCGCAGCGAGAGCGCCGAATCCGGCAGTCAGTCGTTTCTTCATTCCGATCGATCCCTTCGGGAAGGTCGTGTTCATTTCCGCTTCCATGTAGTGGACTGATTTCGCTCCATTCGCGGTGGTATTGCCGCAAGAGCAAGGCGATGTCATCTCCACCTTTTCTTGGGGCCAATTTGGCCTAACCGCCGTGAATGCGAACTGAATTGTCCTGCAAGCCCCCAGACAGGCGGCAGTTTCTTTCAGGACGCTTCGCGAAGAAAAATCCGCCTTGCAGCGCGAAGTTCCCATTTCGCATCGCGGCAACTGTCCCTATTCGGGCCTTGACCCAATATCGCGTGTGGAAAACGGGCTTCCTCGTCCTTGTCCGCACAATATCTGGTGCTTTATTCCTCGTTAGCTAAGGAGCCTCGATTTCCCCCATGACTGCCCCCCTGATCTCGCCCTCGATCCTGTCCGCAGACTTTTCGCGCCTGGGCGAGGAAGTGCGCGCCATTGACGAAGCGGGTGCCGACTGGATCCACGTCGACGTGATGGACGGCCACTTCGTGCCCAACATCACCATCGGTCCGGCCGTGGTGAAGGCGCTTCGCCCGCACACCGCCAAGACCTTCGACGTCCACCTGATGATCTCGCCGGTGGACAGCTACCTCGAGGCCTTCGCCGATGCCGGCGCGGACATCATCACCGTCCACCCCGAGGCAGGCCCTCACGTCCACCGCACGGTGCAGACGATCAAGAACCTCGGCAAGAAAGCCGGCATCTCGCTCAACCCGGCAACGCCGGCCAAGATGCTCGACTACCTGATCGACGAGATCGACCTCGTCCTGGTGATGAGCGTCAATCCCGGATTCGGTGGCCAGAGCTTCATCTCCAGCCAGCTTCGCAAGATCGAGGCGGTGCGCAAGATGATCGACAAGTCGGGCCGCGACATCCGTCTCGAAGTCGATGGCGGGGTCGATGCGAAAACGGCCCCGCTGTGCGTCTCGGCAGGCGCCGACGTGCTGGTAGCGGGTTCCGCCACCTTCCGCGGCGGGCCCGCGCAATATGCGTCCAACATCCGGACGCTGAAGGGGCTCGCCCCGGACAACACGGACTGACACGGTGACACTGGACACGCACAACGGTTCGCAAACCTGGAACCCGGACGAAGACCGGGCCATTCCACTGGCTGAAGCAACCGAAGTGCGTGTCGAGGACAAGACGGTGGACACAACGCCTGCCCCCCAGCTGCGCGAGGAAGCGCCCGTGGCGACCGGCGAGCAGATCGAGCCGGGGCGCGCCCTCGCGCTCGTCGACTTCTCGCCGCCGGCCGTGGGGGCGGGTGAACGCCTGATCCGCTTCGCCTATCGCCTCGGCGTACCCGGCACGATGCTGACCGCGCCGATGGGCAAGAAGTCGAAGACGCGCCTGCTGGCTACCGTAAACAATACCGTACCGGGCAGCCGCGTCGCCGGCACGGCCCTGCGCGCGGGGCATTTCCTCGTCCACGGAGCCAAGACGCCGATCGCGCAAGTCGATTTCCATGGCGCCGCGCGGGTCTCCCCGCCGCTGGAAGCGGTGGTTCACAGCTTTTCGTGGCTGACCGATCTCGAAGCCTGCGCGCCGCGCGAACAGGGCGTTCCGGTAGCCGAGCGGATCCTGACGTCATGGCTCCAGGCCAACCCCAAGCCACCGGCCAAGCCCGGCAAGGGGCCTGCGTGGAATGTCGGCCATACCGGCATGCGGCTGATGAACTGGCTGGTTCATGCGCCGCTGATCCTCTCGGGCGAGAAGGCCCTGCGCCTGCGTACCCTGCGCCACATCAACGAGACCGCGCGCTGGCTCGACCGGCAGGTCCACCACGCCGAGGACGGCCTTGCCGAAGTGGCCGGCTGGTGCGCAGTGATCGCCGCCGGTCTGCTCCTCCCGGACGGGCGTCCGCGTCGCCTCTATGGCGAAGCCGGCCTGATCCGTGCGCTGGGCGAACTGATGGGCGACGATGGCGGCGTGCTTTCACGCAGCCCGCTGGCGCAGATGGAAGCGATCGCGCTGCTGGTGCGCCTGCGCAATTGCTATCAGGCCACCCGACGCGATCCGCCCGAGGCGATCGAGCGGGTGATCGAAATGCTCGTGCCTCCGTTGCTCGCGCTGACCCATGGCGACGGTTCGCTGGGAAGCTGGCAGGGGGCCTGGGCGATCAACGGCGATGACGTCAGCGCTCTGGTCGCCGCCAGCGGCGTAAGGACCCGTCCTTTGCGCGACGTGCGCCAGTGGGGCTACCAGCGCGCCGTCGCGCAGAAGACCATCCTGTTGTTCGACACCGCGCCACCGCCGATGCCGAGCCACGCCCGCTACGGCTGCGCCTCGACCCTCGCTTTCGAAATGTCGCACGGCGGCCACCGCCTGATCGTCAACTGCGGCGGCGCTGCCAGCGGTGGCGGGCTGGTGCCGGTCCGGCTCGAACAGGGCCTGCGCGCGACGGCAGCGCATTCGACCCTGACCATCGACGACGCCAATTCCACCGCGATCCTGATCAACGGCATGATCGGATCGGGCGTCAGCCAGGTCGATATCGACCGCAAGACACTGCAGAACGAGAACGGCTCCAACGCCACCCGGCTCGAAGCCAGCCACAACGGCTATGCCGCGCGCTATGGCCTGACTCACCGCCGCATCCTGATCCTGCGCGACGACGGGACGGAACTGCGCGGCGAAGACCTGCTCCTGCCCTCGGGTCGCAAGGGAAAGCGGGGCAAGGTCGGCTACGCACTGCGCTTCCATCTCGGCCACGAGGTCGACGTTGCCCTCACCGAGGACGGACAGGGCGCGGGTCTCGCGCTGCCCGACGGCAGCTACTGGCAGTTCCGCAGCGGCGGCGGCGATGTCTCGATCGAGGATTCGCTGTGGGTCGACGGCCACGGTCGCCCGCAGGCGACCCAGCAGCTCGTCGTGCAGGGCCTCGTATCGCGCGGCGGCGGCAATTTCGGGTGGCTGCTCAAGAAGATGGGTTGATGCTGCGCCCGCGGCACGCAAGCCCCTACTCTTCCAGTTCGATGTCCCAGTAGAGCCAGTCCCGCCAGGTTTCGTGCAGGTAATTGGGCGGGAAGCCCTTGCCCCGTTCCTGCAACTGCCAGCTCGTCGGCCGGATCGGCTGGACCAGCGGCGGCATGTTCGCCTGCTTGGGGGTGCGACCGCCCTTCTTGAGGTTGCACGGCGCGCAGGCGGTGAGGATGTTTTCCCAGCTTGTCCGGCCGCCCAGCCGGCGCGGGATCACGTGATCGAAAGTCAGGTTGTGCGGACTGCCGCAATACTGACAGCTGAAACGATCGCGCAGAAACAGGTTGAATCGGGTGAAGGCCGGAAACTCCGAAGGCTTCACATATTGCCGCAGCGCGATCACCGAGGGGATCTGCATCGTCCAGCTCGGACTGTGCACCGCGCGGTCGTAACTGCTGACGATATCGACCCTTTCCAGCACGACCGCCTTGATCGCGGTCTGCCAGGGCCAGAGGCTCAGGGGGTAGTAGGAGAGCGGAGTGTAATCCGCATTGAGGACCAGCGCAGGGCAGTCTGAAAGACTTCGGGAGGGATCTTCCTCCGCGCTGCGGAACCGGGCCGCGCGCTCGATCAGCTCCGACTTGAGCATGGCCTCCTGTCGCAGGCCGTCATTACGGTTTGATGGCAGCGCATGCCGGTAATCCAGCATTTGCGCGAGTCGCCGTCAAGCCTGCGTGCACTGCAGTATAATCGACAATCCACAGCTTGCGAACGCACCTTGTCGCGCACGCCAATCCGGCTAGGACATCCTGCGCAATGGTCCGCACGCGCTTTGCCCCCAGTCCCAACGGCCCACTCCATCTGGGCCACGCCTTTGCCGCCGTGGTCGCCCATGACCTTGCGCGCGAAAGGGGCGGCGAATTCCTGCTGCGGATCGAAGACATCGACGGAGCCCGCAGCCGCCCCGAGTTCGTCGACGAGTTCTTCCGCGACCTCGAATGGCTCGGGCTGCCGTGGGACGGCGAGGTCGTGTACCAGTCCCGTCGACTCGATCGCTATTCTGAGGCCGGCGAGGCGCTCAGGCGCATGGGCCTGCTCTATCCGTGCCGCTGCACCCGGGCCGAGATCGCAGCCGCCGCCACGGATGTTGGGCCGGACGGCCCGATCTATCCCGGGACCTGCCGTTCCCGCGCGGTGGATCCGCACGGCGCGGCCTGGCGGATCGACATGGCCCGGGCCAGCGCGTTGGCCGGCCCGCTCACCTGGATC
Organism: Novosphingobium sp. KN65.2; assembly: GCF_001368935.1. Taxonomy (NCBI): domain Bacteria; kingdom Pseudomonadati; phylum Pseudomonadota; class Alphaproteobacteria; order Sphingomonadales; family Sphingomonadaceae; genus Novosphingobium; species Novosphingobium sp. KN65.2. The sequence continues at coordinate 32,109 of NZ_CCBH010000160.1, read as the reverse complement.
GACGAACCGGCGGGCGCGCAGGAAGCGCGGCCCGAAAGGTTCGGCGACGTCGTCCTGCTGCGCAAGGACCTGCCCGCGAGCTATCACCTCGCCGCCACGCTCGACGATGCGGCGGACGGCATCACGCTCGTCACGCGCGGCGCGGACCTGTTCGCGGCGAGCCACGTCCACCGCTTGCTGCAGGCGCTGCTGGGACTGAAGGTTCCGTCCTGGCACCACCATGCCCTGCTGGTCGAGCCCGACGGCAGGAAGCTTGCCAAGCGGCGCGGATCGCCGTCGCTGGGCGACCGCCGACGGGCGGGCGAAGATGGCCGCGCCCTGGCCGATGCCTTGCGCGCCCACAGGTTCCCTGCTGGTATTTCGCTCTCCGCAGGCCTAGATAGCGAGTCATGAGCTATATTCTTGTCCCCATCATCATCGTGCTGATGATCATGGTCGTCGTCAGCCTGGTGCGCGGCATCGTCGCGTTCATCAACAGCACGAAGGAAGACCTCAACCGCGACCCGGACGCGGTCGGAGCGACACCGAACCAGCTGTTGCAGAACAAGATGATGTTCAACCGCATCAAGTACCAGGCGGCCGCGGTCCTCGTCTGCGCCCTGCTGCTGGCGATGGCGCGCTAAGAACCGTCCGAAGACCTTGGTCAGGCTCAACCGCATCTACACCCGCACCGGCGATGACGGCACTACCGGCCTCGTCGACGGGTCGCGGCTGCCCAAGCATGCGGCGCGCATGGAAGCGATCGGCGCGGTGGACGAAGCCAACTGCGCCATCGGCCTTGCCGTATGCGCCCTGGGCGATACGCCGCATGCCTCGGTTCTGACCCGGATCCAGAACGACCTGTTCGACCTGGGCGCCGACCTTGCCACCCCCGGGGAAGACTTCACCCCCAACGAGATGACGCTGCGCATCGTGCCTTCGCAAGTCGAATGGCTCGAACGGCAGATCGACGCCATCAACGAAAATATCGCTCCGCTGAAGAGCTTCATCCTGCCCGGCGGCAGCGAAGCCGCAGCGCGGGTCCACATCGCGCGTGCATCGGCCAGAGCGGCAGAGCGCCGGGCCACCGCGCTCGCATCGGCGCAGCCTGCCAACCCCGCGGCACTGGCCTATATCAACCGGTTGAGCGACTATCTCTTCGTCCTTGCCCGGGCAGTGAACGCCAACGGCGCCGACGACGTGCTGTGGGTTCCCGGCCAGAACCGCTAGGCGCGGCTAATCCCAAGACTAGGTTCCTTCTGAGCGACAATCCCGCTAGGCAACCGCCAAATTGGGATCATCAGAGGAGACATGCGGTGCAGTCAGTCGGTATCATCGGTGCAGGTATCATGGGTTCGGGCATCGCCCAGACCGTTGCGAGCAAGGGCATGGACGTCATCCTTGCCGACATTTCGCTCGAAAATGCCGAGAAGGGCAAGGCGGGCATCGCCAAGGGCCTGTCCCGGCTCGTCGCCAAGGAGAAGATGACGCAGGCAGACGCCGACGCCCTGCTGGCGCGCATCACCCCGGTTGCCGACTATGCCGCGATGTCGGACTGCGACCTCATCATCGAGGCCGCGACCGAGCGCGAAGACATCAAGGCCAAGATCTTCGAAGCCGCCGGCAAGGTGCTGAAGGACGGCGCGATCATGGCCTCCAACACCAGTTCGATCCCGATCACCCGCATGGCGGCGCAGTCGCCGGACCCGACCCGCTTCTGCGGCCTGCACTTCTTCAACCCGGTCCCGGTCATGGGTCTCGTCGAGGTGATCCCCGGCCTTGCCACCTCGCAGGACACCACCGATCGCATGCAGGCTTTCGGCGAGAAACTGGGCAAGACCGTGGTTCTTGCCGGCGACGCGCCGGGCTTCGTCGTCAACCGCATCCTGTGCCCCATGATCAATGAGGCGATCTTCGTGCTCGGAGAGGGCCTCGGCTCGGTCGAGGACATCGACGCGGGCTGCAGGATCGGCCTCAACCATCCCATGGGTCCGCTGACTCTCGCCGACTTCGTCGGTCTCGACACGCTCTACGAGATCATGAAGGTGTTCCACGCGACCACCGGCGATCCCAAGTACCGCCCTGCCCCGCTGCTGCAGAAATACGTCGAGGCAGGCTGGTACGGCCGCAAGTCCGGCAAGGGCTTCTATGACTATTCGGGCGAGAAGCCGGTGGCCTCGCGCTGATCGCGCGCCGGATACGCCATTCGATAACGCCCCCGTCTCTCCCGAGGCGGGGGCGTTTTTCGTGGAACGCTCCCCCCGCCCCGGCCGTTACTCCGGAGAAGGAGATTTCACGATGACCCAACGTCCCGACGATCTCGCCCCCGAGACGATCAATGCCGAACAGGCCGACGCCGAGACCCAGGCGCAGTCGGTAGCCGAAGAAGCGATGAACCGTTCGCTTCCGGTACTTGGCCTCGGCCAGAGCGAAAAGCTGTCCAACAGCCTCAACCCTGCCGACATGCCCGACCTTGTCGACCACATGAAGCAGATGGACACCAGCGGGACCATCGACATGTCTGCCTATCGCGGCGAGGAGACGATGGACGACCTGGAGAACCGGTATGGCCGTGCAGGCGTGGCCGACGCGGAATTCGGCAACGACGACAGCTGAGCAACGAGCCGCAGGCTCCATCCTCCGGGCAGGCCCGGGACGATCATGACGCCTGCAGGCGGCCTCACTGCGCGGCAGTCGTATCCTTGGCCCAGGGATTGCGATGTTCGGCCTTGCTCGCGGCGACCTTGGCCTTTTCGCTTTGCGCTGCCTGGTCGGCCGCGGGCACCGTGCAATAGGCAGTCGCCAGAATTCCAGCCGCCCAGAACAGCGCGTTCCAGCGGCTCCTGAAGACGGTGGAGATTTTCGGCCCGAACATCATGGCGACAGCATAGGCCGCCGAAGTTAAGTTTCGGTGCCCGCCTCGCGCTTCAGGTCGTAGAGCACCTCCAGCGCATCGCGCGGGCTCAGGGCATCCACGTCCATATCGCGCAGCTTGTCGCGCAAGGTATCGCACTGTTCTTCACGGTGATCCTGCGCGGCTGCGAAGAGCGGCAGTTCGCCCAGACCTGCTGCCAGCCCGCCGGTCTCGGCCCGCCCTTTCTCCAGCTTCTCGAGAACCGACTTGGCGCGGCTGATGACCTTGGGCGGCACCCCGGCCAGACGCGCCACGGCAAGGCCGTAGCTGCGGTCGGCAGGACCGTCGGCCAGTTCGTGAAGCAGGACGAGGTCGCCCTTCCATTCGCGCGCGCGGACATGGTGAAGCGAAAGCGCCTCGCAGGTCTCCGCCAGTCGCGCCAGCTCATGATAGTGCGTAGCGAAAAGGCAGCGGCAGCGGTTGGTTTCGTGAACGGCCTCGGCCACCGCCCAGGCCAATGCGAGGCCGTCATAGGTGGAAGTCCCGCGCCCCACTTCGTCGAGGATAACGAAGCTGCGGTCGGTCGCCTGTGCGAGAATCGCGGCAGTCTCGACCATCTCGACCATGAAGGTCGAGCGGCCGCGTGCGAGGTTGTCCGAAGCACCGACCCGGCTGAACAGGCGATCGACCATGCCGATCCGGGCCGCGGCAGCGGGAACGAAGCCGCCCGCCTGCGCCAGCAGGACGATCAGCGCGTTCTGGCGCAGGAACGTCGACTTACCGCCCATGTTGGGGCCACCGATCAACCACAGGCGGTCATGCGTGCCCAGCCGGCAGTCGTTCGCCACGAAGCGTTCGCCCTGCATCGCCAACGCCGCCTCGACCACCGGATGGCGGCCGCCCTCGATCTCGAGGCAGGTCGCGTCGACCACTTCCGGACGGGCCCAGCCGCCCTCGGCCGCACGTTCGGCCTGCCCCGCCGCAACGTCGATGCGGGCCAGCGCGGCAGCGGTTTTCGCGATCCGGTGCCGCGCCGACACAGCCGTGGCGACCAGTTCCTCGAAATGGGCTTCCTCGGCCGCGAGGGCATGGGCGCCCGCCTCGGTGATACGGCTCGCTTCCTCATGCAGCGCGAGGGCATTGAAGCGCATCGCCCCGGCCATAGTCTGGCGGTGCGAGAAGCCGCTGTCCGCCTCCATCAGCTTGTCCGCGTGGCGTGCAGGCACTTCGATGAAGTAGCCCAGCACGTTGTTGTGCTTGATCTTGAGCGCGGCGACGCCGGTTTCGTCCCGGTACTTCGCCTCGAGCGCGGCGATCGCGCGCCGGGCATTGCCCGAGGTCACGCGCAATTCATCGAGCGCGGCGTCGTAACCTTCGGCGATGTAGCCGCCCTGACCGCGTTCGGTCGGCGGCGAGGCGACGAGCGCTCGAGCAAAATGGTCGACCAGTTCCCCATGCCCGCCAAGGTCAGGCAACAGGCGTTCGAGCAGGCCGGGAAGCGCGTCGCGCTCGCCCAGTCGCGCACCGATTGCACGTGCACCGGACAAACCGTCGCGCAGCTGTCCCAGGTCTCGCGGGCTACCGCGCCCGGCAACCACGCGCCCGAGTGCGCGGCCGACATCGGGCAACGCGCGCAGGGCGGAGCGCAGGTCCTCGCGCAGCATGGCATCGTCGTGCAGCCATTCGACCAGTTCGAGCCGCTCGGCAATGGCATGGCGATCGGTCAGCGGGGCGGACAGGTCGTCGGCAAGCTGGCGCGCACCGGCACCGGTCACGCAGCGGTCGACGGCGTCGATCAGGCTGCCCTTGCGCCCACCCTGCGTCGATTCGAGGATTTCGAGGCTCGCCCGCGTCGCCTCGTCCATGGCCAGCGCCGCTTCGCCCGAGCGCGCCTCGGGCGGCAACAGCAGCGGCAGCGCGCCGCGCCCGACATGATCGAGGTAGGCGATGAGCCCGCCTGCCGCAGCCAGCATGGGCCGCGTGAAGCTGCCGAAGCCATCCAGCGTGGCAACGCCGTGGATGATCTTGAGCCGCTCTTCCCCACCTTCGGAGGAGAACTCGTGGCCCGAGCGGGCAATGGCTTCGTCGGGCGCCAGTTCCCAACCGTCGGGCACCACCAGTTCGCTTGCGCCCAGCCGCGCCAGTGCGGCACCGAGACGCTCGGGCGCGCACTCTTCCAGTTCCATGCGGCCGGTGGAAATGTCACAGGCGGCGATGCCCACCGTACCGCGCACCTCGCAGGCCGCCGCCAGCACGTTGGCGCGCCGCGGTTCGAGCAGGGCTTCCTCGGTCAGGGTGCCGGCGGTGACGAAGCGGACGATATCGCGGGCCACCAGTGCCTTCGATCCGCCACGCTTCTTGGCCTCGGCGGGCGTCTCGGTCTGCTCGGCGATGGCGACGCGGCAGCCGGCCTTGATCAGGCGGGCGAGGTAGCTCTCGGCCGAATGGACCGGTACGCCGCACATCGGGATCGGCGCGCCGTGGTGCTCACCGCGCGTCGTCAGCGCGATATCGAGTATCTGCGAGGCCTTCTTGGCATCCTCGAAGAACAGTTCGAAGAAGTCCCCCATGCGATAGAACAACAGGCAATCGCCCGCGACCTCGCGCAAGGTGAGATACTGGGCCATCATTGGGGTTGCGCCGGAACTCATGGCCAAAAGCGTTAGCGCCCTGCTTCGGTGGTTGTGAAGCGTGACCAGGGCTGCTTTCCCCTATCGCGTGACGGAAACATCCGTTAGGGGTCCGGGCGAAAGCTGGAGGTGCGCTTTGTCTGAAAAAAGCAGGGTTCAATTCACCGAGCGCGAGGCGCTCTTCTATCACCAGACGATCCGTCCGGGTAAGATCGAGATCATCGCCTCGAAACCGATGGCGACGCAGCGCGACCTGAGTCTCGCCTACTCCCCCGGCGTCGCCGTACCGGTGCAGGCCATCGCCGACGACCCGCAGACCGCATACGATTATACCGCGAAGGGCAACCTGGTTGCCGTCATTTCCAACGGCACCGCGATCCTGGGGATGGGCAACCTGGGCGCGCTGGCATCGAAGCCGGTGATGGAAGGCAAGGCCGTCCTCTTCAAGCGCTTCGCCGACGTCGATTCCATCGACATCGAGCTCAACAGCGAAGATCCAGAAGCGCTGATCGAAGCCATCGCGATGATGGAGCCGAGCTTCGGCGGCATCAACCTGGAAGACATCAAGGCGCCCGAGTGCTTCCTGATCGAACAGGCCCTGCGCGAGCGCATGAACATCCCGGTCATGCACGACGACCAGCACGGCACCGCGATCATCGCCGCTGCCGGCCTGATCAACGCCTGCCACCTGACCGGTCGCAAGCTCGATGAGATCAAGGTCGTGGTGAACGGCGCCGGCGCTTCGGCGCTGGCCTGCACTTCGCTGATCAAGTCGATGGGCGTGCGCCACGAAAACGTGCTGGTCTGCGATACGCGCGGCGTGATCTATCCCGGCCGCGAGCGGGTCGACCAGTTCAAGTCGGCCCATGCCGTCATGACCGACAAGCGCACGCTGGCCGAAGCCATCGTCGGCGCCGACGTGTTCCTCGGCCTCTCGGCCAAGGGCGCGGTCACGCAGGACATGATCAAGACAATGGCCGATCAGCCGATCATCTTCGCCATGGCCAACCCGGACCCGGAAATCACCCCGCCCGAAGTCAAGGCAGTGCGTCCCGACGCGATCGTCGCGACCGGCCGATCGGACTATCCGAACCAGGTCAACAACGTGCTGGGCTTCCCCTTCATCTTCCGCGGCGCGCTCGATGTCCATGCGACGGCGATCAACGAGGAAATGAAGATCGCCGCGGCCCACGCGATTGCCGAGCTGGCCCGTGAGCAGGTGCCCGAGGAAGTGGCCGCTGCCTACGGCGAAACCCAGCAGTTCGGCCTTGAGTACATCATCCCCGCGCCGTTCGACCCGCGCCTGATGGAAGTCGTTCCCTCGGCCGTTGCCAAGGCGGCGATGGAATCGGGCGTCGCCCGCCGCGACATCGCCGACTTCGACGCCTATCGCCAGGAACTGAAGGGCCGCCTCAACCCGACCACTTCGGTGCTCAGCCAGGTCTATGCTCAGGTCAAGGCGAACCCCAAGCGCATGATCTTCGCCGAGGGCGAGAACGAAGTCGTGCTGCGCGCCGCGATCCAGTACCGCGAATTCGGCTATGGTGAACCGATCCTGGTCGGCCGCACCCAGCACGTGCTCGACAAGATGGCCGAACTCGGCGTTGCCGATCCGGAAAGCTACCAGATCGAGAACTCGATGGTCTCGCAGCATGTCGCGCCGATGGTCGAGATGCTCTACGAGCGCCTCAAGCGTCGCGGCTTCCTGCAGCGCGACGTGCAGCGCATGGTCAACACCGACCGCAACATCTTCTCGGCCTGCCTGCTCAAGCTGGGCATCGGCGATGCGATGATCACCGGCATGACCCGGCCCTTCGCGCAGTCGATGAAGGACGTGCGCCGCGTGCTCGACACGGCCGAGGACAAGCTGCCCTTCGGCATCCACATGATGGTGGGCAAGAACCAGACGCTGTTCCTTGCCGACACGACCATCAACGAGCGCCCGAACGCCGAGGAACTGGCGGTCATCGCCAAGGAAACCGCAGCTGTCGCCCGGCGCCTGGGCCACGAACCGCGCGTTGCCTTCCTCAGCTACTCGACCTTCGGCAACCCCGCCGGTCGCTGGCTCGACACGATCCGCGATGCCGTCCACATCCTCGACCAGGAACAGCCCGGCTTCGAGTATGACGGCGACATGGCCCCCGATGCCGCGCTCAATCCGAAGATCATGGCGCTCTATCCCTTCTGCCGCCTCACCGCGCCGGCGAACGTGCTGATCATGCCGGGACTGCAGTCGGCCAACATCTCGGCCAAGCTGCTGCGCGAGATCGGCGGAACGACCGCCGTGGGTCCGATGCTGCTGGGCATGGAACTGCCCGTCCAGATCGTGCCGATGACCGCTATCGCCCCGGACGTGCTGACGTCGGCGGTTCTGGCGGCGGCCGGCATCGTCGGCTGACGCAGCCGGCGCAGGCCGGACACGAAAAGGCCCCGATGGCGATCGCCGTCGGGGCCTTTTTCGTTTGCGGCGATGGCAACCGGTCGCGAACCGGGCCTACTTGCGGCGGTAGCGGAAGTACCAGACCTCGTGGCCATAGACGTTGCGGGCCTTGGCCTCGTAACGGGTTTCGGGCCAGCCGCCGGGACGGCTCTGGAAGTCGCCGGGCTTGTCGCAAAGCCATTCGAACTGGTCGGTATGGCGCTGCATGACCATCAGCGCATGGCGCAGGTACACGGCATGGTCGGTGCCGAAGCGGAACTCCCCGCCGGGCTTTAGCTTGGCCGCGAACATGTCGACCGGTCCGTCGTTCATCATCCGCCGCTTGGCGTGCCGGGCCTTGGGCCAGGGATCGGGATGCAGCAGGTAGAGGAACGAAAGCGTCCCGTCGGGAATGCGCGAGAGAACCTCCAGCGCATCGCCATGGTGGATGCGCACATTTGGGATCGGGGGATGCGCGCCATTGTCACCGCTGACGTGCAGCAGCGCCTGGGCCACCCCGTTGAGGAACGGTTCGGCACCGATGAAGCCGTGGCCGGGCAGCATGTCGGCGCGATTTGCCATATGTTCGCCGCCGCCGAAACCGATCTCGAAATGGAGCGGGCAGTCTTCTCCGAACAGGCGCTCGGCCGTGACCGGTCCTTCGGCAGGAACCGCGATCTGCGGCAGCAGGTTATCGACCAGCGCCTGTTGCCCCGCACGCAGGGGCTTGCCCTTGGCGCGGCCATAGAGGCGGTTGAGAGTCGTGGGATCGCCGGATTTGTAAGCCGTCATGGCGCGCGCCACTGGCAGGCAAGTGCGCCGCGGTCAATGGAGGCAATCATCGGCACCGTTTCGCGAGCGGTACGGGGAGCGACCAAAAAGGCCATTGCAACGCAGCGCAATGCGCTGTTCTACAGCGCAAACCGCGAAGGACTGCCGCTACCCATGTTGCGCACGATATTCCTGCTGATCGCCTGCCAGCTTCTGGGAGAGATCGTCCACCGCCTGACCGGACTCGCGCTGCCCGGCTCAGTGATCGGCATGATCCTGCTCTTTGCCTGGCTCGCCCTGGTCCCGCGCGAACGTCCGACCCTGACAGTGGTGACCGGCTGGCTGACCGCGCACCTCGCGGTGATGTTCGTGCCCGCTGCGGTCGGACTGATCGACGAAGGCGCTGCCCTCAAGGCGAACGGGGTCGGTCTCGTCGTGGCGACGGTGGTCTCGACCGTCCTGACGATGGCCGTGACGGCGCTCGTCTTTCGCTGGGCGCTGAGCCGCTTCGGCCCCTACGACCCCGTCGATACCGAAGCGGACACCGCCGCATGACCGACTTGCTGACGACATCGCTGTTCTGGCTTGCCGTGACGCTGGGTGTTTTCGAAGCAACCGACACCGTCTCGAAGCGGTCCGGCCGGCACCCGCTGCTCCACCCGGTCCTGTGGTCGACCCCGGTCCTGATCGCGCTGCTGCTGTGGACCGGCACCCCTTACGAGACCTATCAGCAGGCCACCTTCCCGATCAGCTTCCTGCTCGGCCCCGCAGTCGTCGGCCTTGCCGTGCCGATCTGGGCGCAGCGCGCGCGAATCCGCCGTTTGGCCGTGCCGATCGTCCTCGCCCTCGGCGCGGGCGCGATCACCTCCATCGTCAGCGCCGTGGGCATCCTCGCCCTGTTCGGTGCGCCGCGCGAGGTCCTCGCCTCCATCGCTCCGCGCGCGACCACCACACCGGTTGCGATGGCCATAGCCGGGCAATTGGGCGGCGTCCCTGCGCTTGCTGCCGTGATCGTGCTGTTCGCGGGCGTGATCGGCGCGATGTTCGCCACACCGCTGCTCAACCTGCTCAAGGTGCGCGATTACCGGGCACGCGGATTTGCCGTCGGCGTTGCTGCCCATGGCATCGGCGCGGCGCGGGCCTTCCAGGTCGATTCGACTGCAGGCGCGCTGGCCAGCCTCGGCATGGCGCTCAATGCAGCCACGACGGCGGCGCTGCTTTCGATCCTCGCCTTGCTGGTCTGAGCGGGCCCAGCCCGCCTCAGCCGCGGCGCAGAACCGCAGCCCGCCGGGCAGCGACTCGCGACTGGCGCTTCTTCCACCAGACGTAGACCCCGGTCACGCACAGCCCGGCTGTCGCCAATCCGGAAAGGAAGATCAGCAGGATCGTGACATTGCCGCCCACCCGGCCGCTGTGCAGCGGGTAGAGCAGGCGATAGCCCGCGAGCGAACGGTTGCCGTGATAAGGGTCATAGGTCTCGACCACGGCATGACTGGCGCGGTCGAAGTAATAGTAGATCGGGCCGAGACGATGATAGTTGACGGTGCCGTCATCGGTCATCGTCACGCCGATCGTGCCCTCTTCCGGTTTTGCAAGGACGCTGGCGGGCTGCCAGTCGATCCCCTCGCGCATCGCGTGGGCGCGCGCGGCGGCGACGGCCCCGACAAAATCGAGCGGCGCATCCCTTCTCTCGCCCGGCGGGGCGACATGGTCGTCATCGCCGAAAGCCGCCTCGATCATCGGCGCATAGGCTTCTTCGAAGAAATTGAGCGCCACCGACGTCAGCGCAAGCGCGGTCAGCGGAACGAAAAGCCAGAGCGCACTCGCCTTGTGCCAATCGAGCATGAACTTTGCGAACATCGAACGGAAGCTGACTCTCCAGTTGCGCTTCCATCCCTTCCAGAACGGGCGCTTGAGCGGGAAAGTCAGATAGAAGCCGATGCCGTGGCCGATCAGCCAGAGCACCGCGACCGTACCCATGATCCAGCGCCCCCAGCGCCCGGCAAGCAGGTGGGCATGCAGTTCCATGACCTGCTCCATCGCCCCACGCCGGTTCCACGCGGCCTGCGAGGACCGGGACCCTGCCGGTTCTCCGCTGAAGCGATCGAGGAAGACCTGATCCACCGGCGGCCCGGAGAAGCCCGCGGCGCGATCGACATCGACCGCAATCCGCCGGGTATCCGCCACGGCAAGAGGAAAGCCGCGCACGACCCATTCCGGGTGACGGGCGGCGAAGCGATCGACCAGCGGCGCCACCTCCGGCGCGGGCGCCCCCACTGTGCCAGAGGCCGGCTGCACGAAGAGGTCCGCGTTGATCCAGGTGTCGATGGGCCGCATGAAGCTGAGCACGCAACCGGTCAGCGCCGCAAGCAGCAGGAGCGGAATGGCTACAAGGCCAAGGTAGCGATGCAGCGTGATCCAGGGCGAACGCGGAACGGGTTTCAAGACGGTCGGCTCTCGACAGCAGCGGACTGGAATGGTCCCTTAATTGCGCACAATCGCGCATTGCCAAAGGTCCAATTCGCACGGCCGGACCGGGCCATCCTTACCCGCCACATACGAAAACGGCCCGCCCTAAGGGGCAGGCCGTTCGATTCATCATTAAGCGAAACGCTGGGATCAGGCCGCTTCGGCCTGCTCGTCCGGATCGCGCAGCACGTAGCCGCGGCCCCAGACCGTCTCGATGTAGTTGGCACCGCCGCAGGCGTGGCTGAGCTTCTTGCGCAGCTTGCAGATGAAGACGTCGATGATCTTCAGCTCCGGCTCATCCATGCCGCCGTAAAGGTGGTTGAGGAACATTTCCTTGGTCAGCGTCGTGCCCTTGCGCAGCGAAAGCAGCTCGAGCATCGCGTATTCCTTGCCGGTCAGGTGCACGCGGGCGCCGTCGACCTCAACCGTCTTGGCGTCGAGGTTGACGATCAGCTTGCCGGTGCGGATGACCGACTGCGAATGGCCCTTCGAGCGGCGTACGACCGCATGGATGCGGGCGATCAGCTCTTCGCGATGGAACGGCTTGGTCACGTAGTCGTCCGCGCCGAAGCCGAACGAACGGACCTTGGAGTCCATCTCGGAAATGCCGGAAAGGATCAGGACGGGCGTCTGCACCTTGGCGACGCGCAGCTTCTTGAGGACGTCATAGCCGTGCATATCCGGCAGGTTCAGGTCCAGAAGAATGATGTCGTAATCGTAGAGCTTGCCCAGATCGAGGCCTTCTTCGCCGAGATCCGTCGAGTAAACATTGAAGCCTTCGGCCGACAGCATGAGCTCGATCGCCCGGGCCGTGGTCGGTTCGTCCTCGATCAACAGCACTCGCATGAGGTAACCCCCTTTTTCCCCATAGTCCGCTTACGCTAACCCTGCATAAACGGACATTGCCGTGAATTAACCATATGAGCAATGAAGGTTAAAGGTAAATTTGCCGTTAATGCAAAATCGGGATTCCTTCTGAAATCATGCGATTTGTCGCAGACGACCGCGATTACCCCCTCTGGAATTGCCCGAAAGGGTTAGAATTCGCTCAGGCCGGCTGCATCGTGCGCACGGCCTTGCGGCGCGATTCGCCCTGCCCGATCTTGGCCGGATGGCCGATGCGCTTGAGGTAGCTCCAGAATCCGCATTGCAGGCCGACCAGCATGAGGATGAAGGGCTGGAAGGCGATGCCCACGAAGAGCGATCCGATCATGTAGACCACGTGCGCGAGCTGCAATGCGTTCGCGAGCGGTGCAACCCATGCCTCGTCAGCCTCGGTGCGCCCTTTCCAGCGCCGCCGGATAATTTCCATCTGAAGAATGCCGAGGCCCTGGATCAGCAGCCACAGCAACAACCCCGGGAAACCCTGTTCGCCCAGCATTTCGAAATAGCTCGAATGGAAGGCACGGCCCTTCTCGACCACTCTTTCCCGCTCGATCACGACATTGCTGCCATCCGAGTCGCGGGCAACCGTATCGTATTGCACCTCGCTCGACAGGTAGACCTCGAAGCCGCCGCCCAGCGGATGCTCCCTGGCATAGTCCCAGGTCCACTTCCAAACGCCGAGCCGGGTGCTGGCGGACTGGTCGGACTGGTGGTTCTCGATCGTGCTCATGCGCGCGAGGAACGATTGCGGCAAGAACGGTACGGCGGCGAGGAGTGCGACGGCCATGCCGCCGGCGATCAGCACGCGGTGCTTCGCGGTGCGCAGGTACAGGACGCAGAGCACGGCAAGGCACATCAGGCCGGTGCGCGCCTGGGTGCCGACCGGGATCAGCGCGCAGGCGAAGATGAGCGCGCAGGCGAAGGTCGAGACCCGCCAGTCGGACGGGAAGATCGTGCCGTAGCGTGCCAGCCAGATCACCACCGGGATGATCGAGATGGCGACGCAGGACAGGATCGAGCCTTCGAACAGGCCGGCATTGTTGTCGACGAAGATCCGCAGCGTGCCGTAGCCGCCACCGCCCATCACCGTCTTGATGCCACCATCGATGATCAGGGCGCTTGCCGCCAGGACCATGACCAGCGCCACGGCCTCGATTCGCAGGCGCGTGCGCACCGTCAGCGGCAGAAAGATCGCGAAGACCAGTGCCTTCCAGACCCAGGCCCATTTCTCCAGCGCTTCCGCCGGATAATCGGCGGTCAACGTGGTCATCGCGCAATAGGCGAGCAGCATCGCAAGCAGGGCCTGCCGCAGCGTGAAGCGCGAATCGCGCTTGTCTTCGAGCAGAAGCCAGCCGCCGAAGGCCGCGGCGAAGGTAATCAGCGATACCGGAACGCTGGACAGGATGCCCCAGGAAATGACCTGGGGCGAAACGATGTCGACGTAGAGATAGCACAGCACCCACAGGAACGGGCGCTTGAAGCCCATGACCAGGAAACAGGCGAGGAATGCCGTCAGGCCAAGGTCAAGCATCGGGCAGCACGCCTTCGCCTTGCGTCGGCACGCGCATCTTGCGCTTCTGAGCCAGCCGGGCCTTGAGACCGCCGCCTGCATCATCGCGTCCCTCCTCGTCGAGGTCCGGGCGCGCCAGCAGGCGCAGCGCAGCCAGCGCGAGCAGTCCGTGAGACAGGGCAAGGGCGAGAATATCGACCATGCCAAGGGCGATATCAGCCTCGGGTTGACGGCGCGTTAAGCCTTACAAGCTAGGGATTTGCAGGTCATGACACGCATCCTCCACGTCCTCGATCATTCGTTGCCGATGCAAAGCGGCTATACCTTCCGCACCCGGGCGATCCTCAAGGCACAGGCCGCGATGGGCTACGAAGTGCGCGGCGTCACCGGCCTGCGGCACACGGCCGAAGGGCCGGTAGCCGAGGAAGCCGACGGCCTGCTCTTCCATCGCACGGTCGGCGCGGCAAGCGGCCCTGTCGGCCTGCGCGAGTGGCGCGAAATCTCGCTTTTCGCGCAGGGCATCGAAGCGGTCGTGCGCGAATGGCGGCCCGACGTGATCCACGCCCATTCCCCGGCCCTGTGCGGTCAGGCCGCCCTGCGTATCGCCCGCCGCCACGGCATTCCGCTGGTCTATGAAATCCGCGCGTTCTGGGAGGACGCCGCAGTCGGCAACGGCACCGGCAGCGAAGGTTCGCTCAAGTACCGGCTGACCCGCAAGCTGGAGAGCCACGTCGTCTCGCGCGCCGATGCCGTGGTGACGATCTGCGAAGGCCTCAAGGCCGATCTCGTCGGGCGCGGCACGCCGCCGGAGCGAATCACCGTCATGCCCAACGGCGTCGACCTCACCCTCTTCGGCGAGCCGGCGAAGCGCGACGCCGCATTGGCCCGTGCCCTGGGTTTCGAGGTGGACGGCGCGCCCTGCCCGGTGATCGGCTTCATCGGCAGCTTCTATGACTACGAAGGCATCGACGTACTGATCGAGGCCATGGACCATCTCGTCCAGCGCCGGAGCGACGCGCGCCTGCTGCTCGTTGGCGGCGGGCCTTGTGAGGCGGCCCTGCGCGCGCAGGCGGCGGCATCGCCCGCGGCGCAGGCCATTCGCTTCGTCGGCCGCGTGCCGCACCATGAGGTCGAACGCTATTACGCTCTGGCCGACATCATGGCCTATCCGCGCAAGCGCAGCCGACTGACCGATCTCGTCACCCCGCTCAAGCCGCTCGAGGCGATGGCGCAGGACAAACTGGTCGCCGCCAGCGATGTCGGCGGGCATCGCGAACTCGTCACGCATGGCCGGACGGGCGTGCTGTTCACGCCGGACGATCCCCGGGCCTGCGCCAACGCCCTTGCCGGGCTGCTGGAGGATCGCGGGCACTGGCCTGCCTACCGCAAGGCTGGCCGCGAACATGTCGAAACCCGGCACGATTGGGCCGTGAACGCGGCTCGTTATCAAGACGTTTACCAAATGCTGGCACCCCTGAAGGCTGAAAACACGGGCAGTGTCGCTGCATGACATCGCCTCGCGCAATTTGAGAACGGGATGGAAAACGTGGCCCACAACACACGCAGGAAAGCCGGAGGAAAGCAGCCGATCAGCCGCCATCCGCTGTTCCCGGCCATCGTGGCCCTCTGGTTCGGCGCCCTCTTCGGTCTGGCCAGCATTGCCATCAAGCCGGCCATTTTCGAACAGCTGGTCGCGACCACGCATATCGATTCGCTGGTCCCCATGGCGGCCCCGCCACTCGGTGCGACCGCACGCATCCTGATAGCGCTGGCCATGACCGGGCTTGGCGGCATCGTCGGTGCCGTGGTTGCCCGCCGAATCGCCCGCCCCGCTGCAGGCGAAGTCACGAGGCGGCGCCGCATGCAGCCGGCTGCCGATCTCGCCACGCCCGCTTTCGTCGCCCACGAGATGCCCGCGCAGGCCGAAGTCGCCGCAGCGCCGGTCGAGGACGCGGAGACGCTCGAGACGGCAGACGCCCGAATCGCCGAAACCGCCGATCTCGATCTGGAAGACTTCCCGGAAGAAGCCGAGGCGCCGGTCGCATCGTTCGCCCCTGCCGCATTCGAAGCGGATGAAATCGAGGTCGAGGACGCCGAACTCGCCGTCGTCGAGGACGGCGAAGCGCTTGAGGCCGAACCTTGCGAGGCTGAAGCGACAGATGTCGAAACCGCCGAATTCGAGGTCATCGAGGACGAAGCGCCTTCGTTCACGGCCAAGGCCCCGGTCAGCAACCACCTGTTCGACAGCTACTCGCGCGATCTTTCCAGCAGGCCGGCCGCGCCGGTCGAACAGGCGACGCGCCGCGACGAACGGGCGATCCTCTCGATCGCCGATCTCGATGCCGAGCCGGGCATCGACGCCGAGCCGGCCCCCGGTGCCCACGCCCCCTTCTACCAGGCGCCCTACGACCGCTCGACGCCGTTTGCGGTGCTGACCAGGGCGATCATCGATTCGCTGGAAAAGCAGCCCGAAGCGCACGACGAAGGCGATCGGGGCCAAGCCCGCGAATCTCAGGCCGACCGCGCCCCGGCACCGAGCGGACACACTGCCGCGGACCGTATCGCCTCGGCCGATCTCGAAGCGCTTTCGCATGTCGAACTGCTCGAGCGCCTCGCCCTCGCCATGGCCAAGCGCCGTGAGGAGATCGCCGCGCAGAATGCGGTCGACCTCGGCGAAGCACGCGAGACTTTCGCACCGGTCGCTCCGGAAGCGGCGAAAGTCGCGCCGCTCGCCTTCAAGCCGCTCCAGTTCGAGCGCCCTCAGGTTCAGCCGACTCCGATCGAGCCTGTCGCATTCAACGAAACCCTGCCCGCCGAGCCGGAAGCCCCCGAAGCCACACCGTTCGAACTGGCTGACGAGAACGTCGTCGAAGCCGGGATAGAGACGGCAGACTTCGAAGAGGCCGAAACCGAAGACGCTGCAATCGACGACACCGAATTCGCTGACACTGAAGAAGCGAGCGAGGAAAACGGCGATCCCGTCGACTGGGACCAGGTCGACCACGCAGGTTTCGAGGCTCCCGCAGCGGAGATCGAAACCTCCCTTGTCGAACTGGCGCAGCCCCTTGAGGACGCCGAACCCGCAACCGAACTCGAACAGCAAATCGAAGCTCTCGCCCAGAGCTGGAACGAAGAGCCTGTTGCAGCGCAGCAAGTCCCGGCCGCGCTGCGCCCCGTGGGACTGGATTCGTTCGACGAGGGCGAGGCCCTTCCCGGATACATTCCGCCGCGCCACATCGGCGAACTTCTCAAGACCAAGCCCGCTGCGCCTTCCGCGCCGGTCATGGATTACGACGATGAAGCCGAGGCCGATGGCGAGTTCGCCGAGGACTATGCCGACGCGCAATACGCAGACTACGCCGAGGCCGAGGACGAAGCGGAAGACGAGGAAGAAGTGATCGACGAGGGCTATTCCTCGCTTCTCAACATGTCTCGCGCCGTACCGCGCCAGCCGTTCGTGCGCATCGGCGAGCCGGAAACCGACGAAGGCATCCAGCCCATGGTCATCTTTCCCGGCGATGAGCCCGCCCGAACCGAATACCGCTTCGACGGTACGCAGGCACAGCACGAGGCCACGGAACAGCCTTCCATGCCCAGCGAGTTCCAGGCCCGTCGCCCGTTCGACGCTCCCGGACGGCAGGACACGGACCAGACCGAGCGCGCCCTGCGCGAGGCCCTGGCCACCCTGCAGCGCATGAGCGGCGCCGCCTGACCGGCTCCTGACACCCGGTTACCTGCCCGATCGGGCGGGAATCGGGCCCCGCAGTTCCACGCTGCAACGGCGAATCGCTGAATCCCCGAGCCCCGTTCCGGCCCAGCCGGGGCGGGGCTTCGATAATAAAATGCCCCTTTTTCCAGCATAGTCGGCACCATTACTGCGCCGAAATGCGCCTTCGCGGTTGCAAAACCGGCGTTCAATCGTCATGGGGATCGTGGGGTCACTATGCCGCGTGCTGGATAGTGCGCGATTCGCGTGCGCTGGTCGTGCGCGGCTGTGCAGGCCCCGGCAAAAATGACAGGATGGATTAATATCGATGGGATTTCCTAAGCCCCAGGGCCTTTACGATGCGCGAAACGAACACGACTCCTGCGGTGTGGGCTTCGTCGCCCATATTAAAGGACAGAAAAGCCACGCAATCATTACCCAGGCGCTTGAAATCCTGAAAAACATCGACCACCGCGGTGCGGTGGGCGCGGATCCGCTCCTGGGCGACGGCGCGGGCATTCTGACCCAGCTGCCCGACCAGCTGTTCCGCAAGTGGGCCAAGGGCGCGGGCGTCGAACTGCCCGAAGCCGGCGACTATGCGGTTGCCATGTGCTTCCTTCCGCAGGACGAAGCCTCGCGCGATTTCGTCGTCTCCACCTTCGAGAAGTTCATCAAGAAGGAAGGCCAGACCCTGATCGGCTGGCGCGACGTCCCGGTTTCGCTGGACGGCCTCGGCAAGACGGTCATCGAATCGATGCCGGTGATCCGCCAGTGCTTCGTCGGCCGCGGCGAGAACTGCGCCGACCAGGACGCCTTCGAGCGCAAGCTGCTCGCGATCCGCAAGCAGACCCAGAACCCGCTCGCGGCGCTGGCCGAAAAGCATGACCTGCCCGGCCTGACCGAGCTTTACATGCCTAGCTTCTCGAGCCGCACGATCGTCTACAAGGGCCTGCTGCTCGCGACCCAGGTCGGCTCGTTCTACGACGACCTGCGCGATCCGGACTTCGTCTCCGCGCTCGGCCTCGTGCACCAGCGCTTCTCGACCAACACCTTCCCGAGCTGGAAGCTGGCGCACCCGTTCCGCTTCATGGCGCACAACGGCGAGATCAACACCGTTCGCGGCAACGTGAACTGGATGAACGCCCGCCGCCGCACCATGGAATCCGAGCTGCTCGGCGCCGACCTCGACAAGATGTGGCCGCTGATCCCGCACGGCCAGTCGGACACCGCGTGCCTCGACAACGCCTTCGAACTGCTGCTCGCCGGCGGTTACTCGCTCAGCCACGCGATGATGATGCTCATCCCCGAGGCATGGGCCGGCAACCCGCTGATGGACGGCGAACGCCGCGCGTTCTACGAATATCACGCCGCGCTGATGGAGCCCTGGGACGGCCCGGCAGCCGTGGCCTTTACCGATGGCCGCCAGATCGGCGCCACGCTCGACCGTAACGGCCTGCGCCCGGCGCGCTTCCTGGTCACCGACGACGACCTGTGCGTCATGGCTTCGGAAAGCGGCGTGCTTCCGATCAAGGAAGACAACATCGTGCGCAAGTGGCGTCTCCAGCCCGGCAGGATGCTCCTCATCGACTTCGAAGAGGGCCGCATCATCGAGGACGAGGAAATCAAGACGCAGCTGGCCAACGAAGAGCCCTACCAGAAGTGGCTCGACCAGGCGCAGTACATGCTCAAGGACCTCGACGTGATCGAGGAAGAGCTGGACCCGCTGCCGGCTCCGGACACCACGCTGCTCGATCGCCAGCAGTCCTTCGGCTACACCCAGGAAGACACCAACCGCTTCCTCGAGCCGATGGCCGTCAATGCCGACGATCCGATCGGTTCGATGGGCACCGACACGCCGATCCCGGTGCTGTCGAACAAGTCGCGCCTGCTCTACGACTACTTCAAGCAGAACTTCGCGCAGGTCACCAACCCGCCGATCGACCCGATCCGCGAGGAACTGGTGATGAGCCTGGTCTCGATGATCGGCCCGCGCCCGAACTTGCTCGGTCATGACGCCGGCACGCACAAGCGCCTGGAAGTCAGCCAGCCGATCCTGACCGACGTGGACATCGCCAAGATCCGCTCGGTCGAGGCCGCGCTGGACGGCGCCTTCCGCACCGCCACCATCGACATGACCTGGGACGCCGAGGCCGGCGCCGCGGGTCTCGAGATGGCGATCAAGGAAATGTGCTGGGCCGCGACCGAAGCGGTGCTGGCGGACAAGAACATCCTGATCCTGTCCGACCGCGCCCAGGGCCCCGACCGCATTCCGATGCCGGCCCTGCTGGCGACCGCTGCCGTCCACCATCACCTCGTCCGCCAGGGCCTGCGCATGCAGACCGGCCTGGTCGTCGAGACCGGTGAAGCACGCGAAGTGCACCACTTCTGCGTCCTTGCCGGCTACGGCGCCGAGGCGATCAACCCCTACGTCGCGTTCGAAACGATCGAGGACATCCGCGTTCGCAAGAACCTGCCGGTTTCCGCCGAGGAAGCGCGCAAGAACTACATCAAGGCCATCGGCAAGGGCATCCGCAAGGTCATGTCCAAGATGGGCATCTCGACCTACCAGTCGTACTGCGGCGCGCAGATCTTCGACGCCGTCGGCCTGTCGACCGAATTCGTCGAGAAGTACTTCACCGGTACTGCCACCACCATCGAGGGCGCGGGCCTGCTCGAAATCGCGGAAGAGGCGGTTCGCCGTCATGCCGCGGCCTTCGGCGAGAACCCGATCTACGCCAACATGCTCGACGTCGGCGGCATCTACGGTTCGCGCATCCGTGGCGAGGAACACGCCTGGACCTCGACCAACATCGGTTCGCTGCAGCACGCCGTGCGCGGCAACGTGCCGGAAAAGTACAAGGAATTCGCGCAGAGCATCAACGACCAGTCGACCCGGATGCTCACCATCCGCGGCCTGATGGAGTTCGTGCCCGCCGAAACCCCGATCTCGATCGACGAGGTCGAACCGGCCAGCGAAATCGTCAAGCGTTTCGCCACCGGCGCTATGAGCTACGGCTCGATCTCGTGGGAGGCGCACACCACGCTGGCGCTCGCCATGAACCGCATCGGCGCGAAGTCGAACACCGGTGAAGGCGGCGAGGATCCCAAGCGCTTCAAGCCCCTGCCCAACGGCGACACCATGCGTTCGTCGATCAAGCAGGTCGCATCGGGCCGCTTCGGCGTCACCACCGAGTATCTCGTCAACGCCGACGACATCCAGATCAAGATGGCCCAGGGCGCCAAGCCCGGCGAGGGCGGCCAGCTGCCCGGCCACAAGGTCGACAAGGTCATCGGCAAGACCCGTCACTCGACTCCGGGCGTCGGCCTCATCTCGCCGCCGCCGCACCACGACATCTACTCGATCGAAGACCTCGCGCAGCTCATTCACGATCTAAAGAACGTGAACCCGACTTCGCGCGTTTCGGTCAAGCTGGTGTCCGAAGTGGGCGTCGGCACGGTGGCAGCGGGCGTTTCCAAGGCGCGCGCAGATCACGTGACCATCTCGGGCTACGAGGGCGGCACCGGCGCTTCGCCGCTGACGTCTCTTACCCATGCGGGTTCGCCCTGGGAAATCGGCCTTGCAGAAACCCAGCAGACCCTGCTGCTCAACAACCTGCGCAGCCGCATCGCGGTGCAGGCCGACGGCGGCCTGCGCACCGGTCGTGACGTTGCCGTCGCCGCCCTGCTCGGCGCCGACGAGTTCGGCTTCGCCACCGCACCGCTGATCGCGGCCGGCTGCATCATGATGCGCAAGTGCCACCTCAACACCTGCCCGGTCGGCGTCGCCACCCAGGACCCGGTCCTGCGCGCCCGCTTCACCGGCCAGCCCGAGCACGTGGTCAACTACTTCTTCTTCGTTGCCGAGGAGCTGCGCGCGATCATGGCCGAACTGGGCTTCCGCACGGTTGCCGAAATGGTCGGCCGCGTCGACAAGCTCAACATGAAGAAGGCCATCTCGCACTGGAAGGCCAAGGGCGTCGACCTCAGCCGCATTCTCTACCAGGCCCCGCTGGGCGACAGCCCCTCGCTCAACTGGAGCGAGACGCAGGACCACGGGCTCGAGAACGCGCTGGACAACGTCCTCATCGAAGCTTCGGCCGATGCACTCGAGAAGCGCGAAGCCGTCCGCATCGAAAAGCCGATCATCAACGTCAACCGCACGGTCGGCGCGATGCTCTCGGGCGAAGTGGCCAAGCGCTACGGCCATGAAGGCCTGCCCGACAACACGATCAACGTGAAGCTCACCGGCGTTGCCGGCCAGAGCTTCGGCGCCTGGCTTGCCCACGGCGTCACGCTCGACCTGACCGGCGATGCCAACGACTACGTCGGCAAGGGCCTGTCGGGCGGCCGCGTGATCGTGCGTCAGCCCTCCCACGTCGATCGCGATCCGCTGAACAACATCATCGTCGGCAATACCGTGCTCTACGGCGCGATTTCCGGCGAGGCGTTCTTCAACGGCGTCGGCGGCGAACGTTTCGCAGTCCGCAACTCGGGCGCGATCGCGGTCGTCGAAGGCTGCGGCGACCACGGCTGCGAGTACATGACCGGCGGCGTCGTGATGGTTCTCGGCAAGACCGGCCGCAACTTCGCGGCGGGCATGTCGGGCGGCATCGCCTATGTCTTCGACGAGGACGGCATGTTCGACAAGCTGTGCAACACGGCGATGGTCGACCTGCAGAAGATCTCTGCGGACGCTGACGAGGAAGAAGGCACCGGCCGTCCGCAACAGCGCACCAACGGCGTCAACGACCTCGGCATGGGCGACATGCTGCGCCACGACGCCGAACGCATCCGCGTCCTGCTTGAACGTCACCACCTGCACACCGGCTCGAAGCGGGCCCGTGCGCTGCTCGACGACTGGGCCAACACGCTTGGCAAGTTCGTCAAGGTGATGCCGCGCGACTATGCGCGTGCACTCAAGCAACTCGAGGCCGAGCGGCAGGAAGCCGCTTCGGTTGCCGCGGAATAATTCACGAGGATATTGCGAAAATGGGTAAGGAAACCGGCTTCCTCGAGCTCGACCGTCAGGATCGCACTTACGGCGATGCTTCGGAGCGACTGAAGAACTACAAGGAATTCGTCATTCCGCTTCCGGCGGAAACCCTCAAGGCACAGGCGTCGCGCTGCATGAACTGCGGCATCCCGCACTGCCACACGGGTTGTCCCGTCAACAACATCATCCCGGACTGGAACCACCTGGTCTACGAGGACGACTACCGCAACGCGCTGGAAGTCCTCCACTCGACCAACAACTTTCCGGAATTCACCGGCCGCATCTGCCCCGCTCCGTGCGAGGCAGCCTGCACGCTGAACATCGTCGACCAGCCGGTCACCATCAAGTCGATCGAATGCGCGATCGTCGACAAGGGCTGGGCCGAAGGCTGGATCACGCCGAAGATCCCGGCGAAGCGCACCGGCAAGTCGATTGCGGTCGTCGGTTCGGGCCCGGCGGGTCTGGCCTGCGCGCAGCAGCTGGCCCGCGCCGGCCACTCGGTCACCGTGTTCGAGAAGAACGACCGCGTCGGCGGGCTGATGCGTTACGGCATCCCCGACTTCAAGATGGAGAAGCACCTCATCAATCGCCGCGCGGCGCAGATGGAAGCCGAAGGCGTGGAGTTCAAGACTTCCGTCGAGGTGGGTGTCTCGGTCTCGGTAAACTCGCTCAAGGAAAACTACGACGCCGTCGTCTTCGCGGGCGGCGCCGAAGAAGCACGCCGTCTCGACATTCCGGGTTCGGAACTGCCGAGCGTGCGCCTGGCCATGGAATTCCTGACCCAGCAGAACAAGCGCAATGCCGGTGACGACGAACTTCGCGCCGCACCGCGCGGCTCGCTGACGGCGACCGGCAAGCACGTCATCGTCATCGGCGGCGGCGACACCGGCTCCGACTGCGTGGGCACCTCGAACCGCCAGGGCGCCCTTTCGGTCACCCAGCTCGAGATCATGCCCAAGCCGCCGGTCCATGAGGACAAGGCGATGAGCTGGCCGAACTGGCCGCTCAAGCTGCGCACCTCCTCGAGCCACGAGGAAGGCTGCGAGCGCGACTGGGCCGTGCTGACCAAGCGCGTCATCGGCGACAACGACGTCAATGCGCTCGAATGCGTCCGCGTCGAGTGGAAGGACGGCAAGATGCACGAGGTGCCGGGCAGCGAGTTCACGCTCAAGGCCGACCTCATCCTGCTGGCCATGGGCTTCACCGGCCCGCGCAAGGCCGGCATGCTGGATCAGGCCGCCGTCGAGCTCGACCCGCGCGGCAACGTCAAGGCCGACACCGAGAAGTACCAGACCAGCGACGAGAAGATCTTCACCTGCGGCGACATGCGCCGTGGCCAGTCTCTTGTGGTCTGGGCGATCCGCGAGGGCCGCCAGTGCGCCCGCTCGGTCGACGAAATGCTGATGGGCGCGAGCGAACTGCCGCGCTGATCCTGACCGGACCGAAAACAAGAAAGGGGCGTGCCGTAAGGCGCGCCCCTTTTCCGTTGGCTCTACAGGCCACGCCATCCACCGACAGGCTCAGGCGAGCGAAACGAATGGCAATAGCGGGTCGGACGCGGAAGCTTAACGCCTACCAGTCGATCGTCCCGCGGCCGTTCCCGGCCAGGAAGGCATTGGCGCGGCTGAAGTGACGGCAGCCGAAGAACCCGGAATGGGCCGACAGCGGGCTGGGATGCGGCGCCGTCAGGACGAGATGATGGCTCGAAGCCAGCCCGGGAACCCGCATCGCCTTTTTCTGCGCGTGATTGCCCCAGAGCAGGAAGACGCAAGGATCGCTCTTGGCGGCAACGGCGGCAACGGCGGCATCGGTGATCGCTTCCCAGCCCTTTTTGTGGTGCGATCCGGCCTGCCCTTCCTGCACGGTCAGCGCGTTGTTGAGCAGCAGCACGCCCTGGCGGGCCCAATGCTCCAGATTGCCGTGCCCGGGCGCCGTGACGCCGCAGTCGGCCGCCAGTTCCTTGTAGATGTTGACCAGCGAAGGCGGCACCCGCACGCCCTCGGGCACCGAGAAAGCCAGGCCATGGGCCTGACCCGCGCCGTGATAGGGGTCCTGGCCGAGGATCACGACCTTCACCTCGTCCAGCGGCGTCAGTTCGAGCGCCCGCAGGCGATGATCGCGCGGGGGATAGATTCGCTTGCCCGCCTCTTCCTCGGCTCTCAGCCACTCAGCCAACTGTCTGGATTCGCGCGATTCGAGCAATTCGCCCAGTGCCGGCTGCCATGCCGGGGGCACCGACTGCGCGGCTGCTGTTGCATTCATGCCCGTTCGTCCTCCGAAAGCGCCACGGAGCCGCCCTTCGCGAACAGCGCCCATTGCGAAACACCGGCCCAGTCCCTAAGCATTTTCGGACCATGGCTGTCTATCTCCACGAAGAAGATCTCCCCGAAGGCGTCCTCGCCCCGGGCTCCGTCGCCGTCGATACCGAGACGATGGGCCTCATAACCCCGCGCGACCGCCTCTGCGTGGTCCAGATCTCCGATGGCAAGGGCGACGAGCATCTCGTCCGCTTCGGCCCCGGCAGCTCATTCGACGCGCCCAACCTCAAGGCTGTCCTTGCCGATCCGGCGCGACTCAAGCTCTACCATTTCGCGCGCTTCGACCTTGCCGCAATCGAACATTACCTGGGCGTGATGGCCGCGCCGGTGTTCTGCACCAAGATCGCCAGCAAACTGGTCCGCACCTACACCGATCGCCATGGCCTCAAGGACCTCGTGCGCGAACTGCTGGGCAAGGAAGTGTCGAAGCAGCAGCAGTCGAGCGACTGGGGGGCGCCCGAGTTGAGCGACGCGCAGAAGGACTATGCGGCTTCGGACGTGCGCTACCTGCACGCCATGCACGAAATTCTCGTCGAGCGCCTTGCCCGCGAGAAGCGGACCGAAATCGCGCAGGCCTGTTTCGACTTCCTGC
This sequence comes from Novosphingobium sp. KN65.2, assembly GCF_001368935.1. Classification (NCBI taxonomy): domain Bacteria; kingdom Pseudomonadati; phylum Pseudomonadota; class Alphaproteobacteria; order Sphingomonadales; family Sphingomonadaceae; genus Novosphingobium; species Novosphingobium sp. KN65.2. The sequence goes on along the minus strand of NZ_CCBH010000160.1, from coordinate 6,983 downwards.
CGGCGCGCGCGCGCCTCGACCTTGCCGGCTGGCCCGACCACGACATCTTCAGCCACCAGGCCGCCTGATCGACCATGTCGGTCGAAGCCACCCAGATCCGCAACCGACGACGGCACTTCGCTGCGCCGGGCGGTTCGCATGACCGGCTGGTCGGCTTCCTCGCCAAGGCCCTGCCGGCAGGGATCGGCGTGGTTGCCGCCATCATGATTCTCATGCCCCTGTCGCCGCGCGGCGAGATCAGCTTCCTGCTCGACCGCAACAAGGTGGCCGTGACCAAGGAGCGTATCCGCGTGGCCGACGCGGCCTATCGCGGCCTCGACGATCGCGGCCGGGCTTTCGTGGTCACTGCCGGAAGCGCGGTGCAGAAGTCGGCGAGCGTGCCGGTCGTGCAGATGCTGGACCTCGTGGCACAGCTCAATCTCAGCGACGGCCCGGGCAAGATCGATGCACCGCGCGGCGCGTACGATTACGATACCGAGACGATCAACGTCGAGGGACCGGTCAATTTCGCCGCGGCGGACGGCTATCGCATGGTGACGAACAACGTCGCCATCGACGTCAAGGACCGCAAGGCCATCGGCACGGGCGGCGTCGAAGGTAAAGTGCCCACTGGCACTTTCTCGGCGCAGACGATGAAGGCCGATTTCAACGAACGTACAGTCACGCTTGAAGGCAATGCCCGGCTGCGGATGACGCCCGGCAAGCTTAGGATACCGCAATGAACCGTCGCAGCCTGCGCCCTTTCACCACCCGCATGGCGATGCGCGCCGCGATCGCCCTGCCCCTGCTGGCAGGCACGAGCCTGATCGCCACGCAGCAGCTTGGCGCGCAAGTCTTCCCCGGACACGACACCAATGCGCCGGTCGACTATGCCGCTGACCGCATCGAGCTGCAGGACAAGCAGAACCGCGTCGTGCTGACCGGCAATGTCGACATCAAGCAGACCGACCTGCGTCTGCGCGCCGCACGCACCGTCGTCAATTTCACCAATGCCGATGAGCTCAAGCTGCAGCGGATCACCGCCAGCGGCGGAGTGACCGTGACACGCGGCAACGAAGTGGCGACCGGCGACACTGCAATCTACGACTTCAACAAGCGCATCATCACGATGATCGGCAATGCCTCGCTCAAGCGCGATTCCGACACCCTGCGCGGCGGACGCTTCGTGATCGACCTGAAGAGCGGGGTATCCTCGGCTTCCGGCGGCCGCGTCTCGGGCACTTTCAGCGTTCCCAAGCAGAACTGACGGACTTCGGGGGCGAACAGGCTCCGTAACGCCGTACTACAGGATCGTCATACCTTGGCCGCAATGGATGCGCCGAGTCGCGTTCCCAGGCGCTCAGAACGCGCGGTCGTGTACCAGGACGCGCAGGGTCAGGAACAGGATCTTGATGTCGCGACCGATGGTCCAGCCCTCGAGATACTCGAGGTCGGACTGGAGGCGCTTCACGAGGTCGTTCTCATGATCGGTAGCCCCACGATAGCCGCGCACCTGCGCCAGGCCGCTGAGACCGGGCTTGAGGCTGTGACGCTGCCAGTAACGGCGATCCACTTCCCAGAACAGTTTCTGGCCTGCCAGCGAGCCGGTGGCGTGCGGACGCGGCCCGACGAGGCTCATGTCGCCGAGCAGCACGTTGAACAGCTGCGGCAGCTCATCGAGGCTGGTGGAACGAATGAACTTGCCGACCGGGGTGATCCGTTTGTCGTCACGGGAGGCCGAGACATTGCCGTCGCTGTCGCACAACGCCGTCGTCATGCTGCGGAACTTGTACATGTTGAAGAAGCAGTTGCCCCGCCCCATCCGCTTCTGGATGAACAGAATCGGGCCACCGTCCTGCAGCTTTATGGCCAGCGCGATGACGATAAGCAGCGGCGATAGAGCGAGGATCGCCGCACCGGCAAAGGCCATGTCGAACAGGCGCTTGATCGCACGCTGGCGCAGGCCGAGCGGCCCCGCCGAGACCATGAGCAACCCATGTTTGCCGATCGTCCGGGCGCCCTGGGCACCGAGCCGGGCGACCTGATCGTCCAGCACTTCACCTTCCACATTGGCGCCCTTGAGGATCATCGCCCAGTCGAGGCGGCGGTCCGAAGGACAACTCACGACCACCCGGTCGATGTTGCGCAGGACCAGGCCGACGCGATCGAGATCGTGCGGATCGTTGAGATTGGGACGCAGGCCCATGCCAGCCGCGGAAATGCGGATCGCATTGCGCATCTGCACCTGCGGTCCGCCATCATCGATGATCAGTTCGTTGATCACGCTGGGACCGCAGCGCCACGCCACGAAACTGCGCATCTGCAGACGCAGCCACGCAATCAGCGCCATGGCCAGGATCGCGCCGCCATTGAACGTCACGCGAGAGAAATCGGCCGTCGAACTTGTCAGGAACTGTACGAAGACCACGACGGCAACGGCGATGACGAATGCCAGCTCCGTCCGCATGATTCCCGACCAGCCGGAGCGCAGTGCGTCGATCGAATATGCACCGTTGTAGAATGCAATCGTCAGGAAAATAGGGAAGATCAGGGACCCATATAGGAACGAGTCCTCCAAGCCCTTCGTCGCCATGTACAACTGGCCTGCGATGGCGAAGCCCAGAAAAACGGCGATCACGTCGCTGATGAGAAGGGCCAGATAACATTGAAGTCGGCGACGGACGAGCGACGGCGCGACGAGGAGCTCGTCAAATTCCTGGCCTTTAATGAACTCGCCCGTCGTGAACGGCGCATTCATCTGTTCCGCACTCCTCGAATCCAACTGCACAATGCCTGCTTTCCTCACAGGTCGCGGGCATCGATTGCGGTCGACGCGATGCTGCACTGCAAAAGGTATAGGAGCTTAAAAACGAGGCATGCAATTGGAAAAGCGGATTAAGTCCAAACGTTCCCTATGTCCGCTGCTTTACTGTCAGACAGGCAATTCTAGCTATTTCGAGTAGTCCCTCAGCCAAAAGGAGTTCCGCATCCTGGCTGTTCGCCAACAGGGACTGATGCATTGCAACAAGCTTGGCGGCCAGCCGCTCGATTCGCGGACCGCGCCAGATGCGCAATTGCTCGTTGAGCGCGGGCTGATCCTTCCAGAAGATCCGGCGCGCGCCCGCTTCGGCCTTGAGCAGTCCGGCAACGTCGCCGCCGCGACCCAGCTTCGCGTTCAGCGCGGCCAGCTGCGCGGTCCGGCGCTCGAAGGCAAGCAGCAGGCCGACCGGGTTCATCCCCAGTTCGCGCATCCGCTTCAGTTCGCTGGCAACCGCATTGCGGCGCCCGCCGAGAACCGTATCGACCAGCGGCGAAAAGTCGTCATCCTCGGTCTGCGCGCCCACCGCGTCGAGGTCGGCGGCGGAAACCGGCCGCGGCGTCTCCGGCGAGGCATCGAGATAGAGAGCCAGCTTCTCCACTTCGGACCGGGCGATCCGGCTGTCGAGGCCGGCACCGCGGGCGATCCGCTCGGCCAGTTCGCCACCCATCTTGAGGCCGGCACCATTGGCCATCGTGCGCACCGCGCTCGTGATCGCCCCCAGATCGGGCGGATAGAACATCGCCACAAGGGCATCGTCGCGGTTGATCAGGAGCTTGGCGGTGCGCGACTTGTCGGTCGCCCCGGTGGCGACGATCACGACCGGGCAGGACTCGATGTCGTCCTCGATAAGGTTGCGCACGGCGTCATGGGCCTCGTCGCCCTGGGCGCGCACCCAGATGTGACGGGTTCCACCGAACAGCGAATTGGAGCGGGCTTCGTCGCCCAATCGCACCGGGTCCCTGCGCAGTTCGGCGCCCGGAAGCTCGATCCGCTCACCCGGATCCGCCAGTAGCGAAACCAGCTTGTGCGCCGCGTCGAGCGCGCCGGATTCGTCCGGGCCGCAGAAGAAGGAAACGCGCGCATCGCGAGCCGCGCGTGAGGCGATCCCGGCGAAGTCTTTCTGCGTTGCCTTCACTGGCTCGTATCGCCGCGCAGACGCAGCGCGACATTGGTGACGATCCGGTTGGCGACATCCTTGGCGAGGTTCTCCAGCGCCGCCTGCTCGGCCGCGATCGTCGCATAGTCCGACGAGACTACGTCGATACCCGCATCCGAACCGGCGGTCGCGTCGAGAACGATCTCGTCGCTGTTCAGGTCGACGAGCTGGTAGCGGGCCCGCAGCGTGCGACGTTCGCGCCCGACGGTATCGTCGGACAGCAGCGCGAAGCCTTCCAGCTTGTCATCGAGCCGGACATCGAGGCGATAGCGCGGCGTCGTGCCGGCCTGCCCCTTGCCCAGCTGGTCGACGAGAGCATTGCGCACGAGCCAACCCGCGCGCCCCTCTATCGCGGCCACCTGGATATCGGACAGGCCGCGCGCCACCGCGCCGCTGCCGCCACCGGCGTACATCGGCTGAAGGCCGCAGCCGGCGAGCATCAGCGCTCCGAAAAGGGCCAGGGCGCGCTTCACGCGACGAGGTTCACCAGTCGGTCGGGCACGACGATCACTTTCCTCACCTCGGCACCATCGAGGGCACGCTGCACTTTCTCGCTGGCGAGAGCAAGCGCCTCGAGTTCTTCCTTCGCGGTGCCCTTGGCGACGGTGATGGTGTCGCGCAGCTTGCCCTTTACCTGGATCGCGACGGTCACTTCGTCCTCGACCAGCAGCGCCGGATCGACTTCAGGCCAGTCGGCTTCGGCCACGAGACCCTGACCGAAGGCGGCGTAAGCTTCTTCGGCAAGGTGCGGCATCATCGGTGCAACGAGCAGCAGGACCTTGCGGATCGCTTCCGAGCGGCTGGCGGAGGGCTTTGCCTTCTCGATTACGCCGGTCAGTTCGTAGATGCGCGCGACGGCCTTGTTGAAGCCGAGCGATTCGATGTCCTGCGCGACGGCGGCAACGGTCTGGTGCGCCTTGCGGTCGACCGCCTTGTCCTCGCCCTCGGCCGAAGCGTCGTACTGGCCGAACAGACGCCACAGGCGCTGCACGAAGCGCGCGCAGCCCTCGATGCCCGCTTCCGACCAGGGAAGGTCGCGTTCGGGCGGGCTGTCGGACAGCATGAACCAGCGGATCGCGTCGGCGCCGTAAGTCGCGACGATCTCATCGGGATCGACGACGTTCTTCTTCGACTTCGACATCTTGATGACGCGGCCGATCTCCACCGGCGCGCCATCGGCCTTGAGCGTCGCGCCCTCGGCGGTGCGTTCAACCTCGCCGGGGGCGAAGTAGATCGGCTGGCCGTTTTCCGGGTTCTTGCGCTCGTAGGTCTCATGCGTGACCATGCCCTGCGTGAACAGGCTGGCGAAGGGCTCCGTCACCTCGACCTTGCCGATGCGGGCCAGTGCGCGGGTCCAGAAGCGGGCATAGAGCAAGTGCAGGATCGCATGCTCGATGCCGCCGATGTACTGCTCGACCGGCAGCCATTCGGCGATCTTCGCCGGATCGAACGGCCTGTCGCCGGGCTGGCTGGCGAAGCGCAGGAAGTACCAGGAGCTGTCGACGAACGTGTCGAGGGTGTCGGTCTCGCGCCGGGCAGGCTTGCCGCACTGCGGGCAGTCGACATGCTTCCAGGTCGGATGACGGACCAGCGGATTGCCCGGGGTCGAAAAGTCGACATCCTCGGGCAGGGTCACCGGCAGGTGCTTCTTGGGCACCGGAACGACGCCGCAGACTTCGCAGTGAATGAACGGGATCGGCGTGCCCCAGTAGCGCTGGCGCGAAACGCCCCAGTCGCGCAGACGCCAGACCGTCTTGCCTTCGCCCCAGCCGCCGCTTTCGGCGCGGGCGATGACGTCCGCCTTGGCCGCGGCAACGCTCATGCCATTAAGGAAGTCGGAATTGACGATGACGCCGTCGCCGCTCTCGGCTTCGCCGTCGAAGGGCCTGTCGGCCTCTTCCAGGCTCGCCGCAACGACGCGCGGGATCGGCAGGCCGTACTTGGTCGCGAACTCGAAGTCGCGCTGGTCGTGCCCCGGCACGGCCATGACCGCGCCGGTGCCGTAATCCATCAGCACGAAGTTGGCGATGAACACCGGAAGCTCCGCGCCCGTGAACGGGTGCCTTGCCGTGATGCCGGTATCGAAACCCAGCTTTTCGGCGGTCTCCAGTTCGGCTGCGGTCGTCCCGCCCTGCTTGCACAGGGCGATGAAGTCCTGGACTTCCTGGTTGCCTGCAGCGACGCCCTGCGCGATCGGGTGATCGGCGGCGACCGCGACGAAGCTGGCACCGAAAATGGTATCGGGGCGGGTCGAATAGACTTCGACCGTGCCACCGTCGGACAGCTCGAAGCGGAACTGCAGGCCCTGGCTTTTGCCGATCCAGTTTTCCTGCATCGTGCGGACCTTTTCGGGCCACTTGTCGAGGCTGGAGAGCCCTTCGAGCAGTTCGTCGGCGAAGTCGGTGATCTTGAGGAACCACTGGTTGAGCTTGCGCTTCTCGACCAGCGCGCCCGAACGCCAGCCGCGCCCGTCGATGACCTGCTCGTTGGCGAGCACGGTCTGGTCGACCGGATCCCAGTTCACCGCCGATTCCTTGCGGTAGACGAGGCCGTGTTCGTACAGGTCGAGGAACAGCGCCTGCTCATGGCCGTAGTATTCCGGCTCGCAGGTGGCGATCTCGCGGCTCCAGTCGAGCGCGAAGCCCAGCCGCTTGAGCTGCGCCTTCATGTTGGCGATGTTCTCGCGCGTCCAGCCGCCGGGATGCAAGCCTTTTTCCATGGCTGCATTCTCGGCCGGCATCCCGAAGGCATCCCAGCCCATCGGGTGCAGCACTTCGTGCCCGGTCATCCGCTTGTAGCGCGCCAGCACGTCGCCCATCGTGTAGTTGCGCACGTGGCCGATGTGGATGCGTCCCGAGGGATAGGGGAACATCTCAAGGACGTAGCTGCGGGGCTTGGACGAGGTGTCGTCCGCCCTGAAACACTGGGCTTCGTCCCACGCAGCCTGCCAGCGGGTATCCGCCTGAGCCGGATCGAACCGCTCACTCATGTCTGTCTAGTCTCCTGCGGGCCAGTCGGCCCGCGGAA
>NZ_CCBH010000159.1:0-25269 GCF_001368935.1 Novosphingobium sp. KN65.2 | reverse complement strand
GGGGGGGGGGGGGCGCCTGGATGGCGCAGGCGCGACCGCGGCTGAACGATGGCGATGTGCGGCGTGTCCCGGTCGCCTATCTCGTCTGCAATTTCGCGCCCAGGGCCGAAGGCAATCCATCGCTGCTAAGCCACCGGGAGGTTGTGACATTCCTGCACGAGACGGGGCATTGCCTGCATCACCTGTTCACCCGGGTCGACCGTCCCGACATCGCAGGCACCAACGGCTTCGAGTGGGACGCGATCGAATTGCCCAGTCAGTTGATGGAGGATTTCGCCTGGGATCGGCAGGTCCTTCGCGGCATGTCCGGGCACTACCGGACGGGTGCTTCGCTGCCCGATCCCCTGTTCGACAGGCTGCTGGCAGCGCGCCAGTTCCTTTCGGGCATGTTCATCGTGCGACAGGTGGAATTCGCGCTGTTCGATCTCTTGCTGCATCTGGGTACGTTGGGCACCGATCCGATGGAGGTGATCGAGGCGGTGCGTGACGAGGTTGCGGTGATACATCCGCCGGGCTGGCACCGCTTTCCACATGCCTTCTCGCATATTTTCGCGGGTGGCTACGCTGCTGGCTACTACAGCTACTTATGGGCCGAAGTGCTTGCGGCCGACGGTTTCCAGCGATTTGCCGAAGCCGGCCTGATCGATCGGCCGACTGCCGAGAAATTCCGGGAGGAAATCCTCTCGCGCGGGGCCAGTCGGCCTGCTGCCGTGAGTTTCCGGGCATTTCGGGAACGGGATCCCGATCCGCAGGCCATGCTGGTCCGGCGCGGACTGACGCAGGATCCGGTGCATGCACCATCGTGAGGGATGGCGCATTGAGTGGAGGCGAATATCCAATGGAGCTGATTTTCGATGACTGCTGATAAAAGCGATGCAGCCGCACGCGCCTGGCGCGCAGAGGCCATTCGCAGGATCGAGGCGGACTACAATCGTTCGGCCGACACGCATCTCATTAGGATCGATCTGCCCCGCCACCCGGATATCAAGCTGTATTTGAAGGACGAGAGCAGCCATCCGACCGGCAGCCTCAAGCACCGGTTGGCCCGCTCGCTCTTCCTCTATGCGCTGTGCAATGCCTGGATCGGCCCGGACACGTGCGTGATCGAGGCATCCTCGGGATCGACTGCCGTCAGCGAAGCCTATTTCGCGCGGATGCTGGGGCTGCGCTTCATCGCCGTGGTGCCGGCGACCACCGCTGCGCCGAAGCTCGACGCGATCCGCTTCCACGGCGGCGAGATCCATGCCGTCGACGACCCGCGAACGGTCTACGATGTTGCGCATCGCCTCGCCAGCGAGACGGGCGGGCATTATCTCGACCAGTTCACCTATGCCGAGCGCGCCACCGACTGGCGGGGCAACAACAATATCGCGGAAAGCATATTCGCGCAGATGTCGGCCGAGGAATTTCCGGTGCCGATGTGGGTTGTATGCGGTGCGGGCACGGGCGGGACTTCCGCGACGATCGGCCGCTATATCGGCTATCAGCGCCATGCGACCCGGCTTTGCGTCGCCGATCCGGTCCATTCGATATTTCACCGCCACTTTGTGGATCGCAATGCGGTTTCCCTGCCGGAAGGTCATGCCAGTCGCATCGAAGGGATCGGTCGCCCACGCGTCGAGCCCAGCTTCATCCCTTCGGTGATCGATCGCATGATCGCGGTCGAGGACGCACAAAGTATCGGCGCGATGCGTGCGTTGTCCCGCCGTCTGGGCCGCAGAGTAGGAGGGTCGACCGGAACGAACCTCGTGGCTTGTGCGCAATTGATCGAAGAGATGTCCGCTCAAGGCGAGCAAGGTTCGATCGTCACGATCCTGTGCGATGGCGGTGAACGTTACGGGTGTACCTATTACGACGATGCCTGGTTGTCGGCATGTGGCGTCGACTGGCAGGCGCACGAAAACGCCATCGCTCAATTGATCTCGGCTTGAGGCAATCGACCGGGACAGGTGGCTGCCGATCGTTCCGCCCAGTCCGGCCGGGCGCTCGGCAGTTCAATCGGCCTTGCGCAACGTGGGGGACTGGAAGGCCAGAAGGCATATCAACGTGCCAAGTCCGCCCAGAAGCACGAACAGCCAGCGAACACCGATCGCTTCACCAAGCGGTGCGGCGGCAAGCAGGCCGACGGGCGCAGCCAGTCCCATCAGGGTGTTGAGCAGCGAGAGAACCCGACCCTGAAACCGGTTGGGTACTGTCGACTGGATCAATGCGGTAAATGGCGCATCGCCAAGGATGAAGGTCGTACCGCTCAGCGCCCAGAATATGGTCGCCAGCCAGAATAGCGCCGGTGGCATCAGCGCAGTCAGAGCCAGCGTCGCGCAGGACAGGGCGAAGCCCCACAGGATCCACCTTACGATCCTTTTGGGTACGATTGCCGCCACGATGAGGCCGCCCAGGATCATTCCCGCTCCGCCCAGGCTTTCCAGGACGGCCACCTGGACGGGGCCACCTCCGAAGTGTTCCTTCACGAGAAGCGGCAGGAGGGTGAAAGTCGGCATGACGACAAGGACCACGGCGGTGAGCAAAGCATAGATGCGAAGCAATCCGGGGCTCTGCCACACGATGCGAATGCCTTCGCGGAATTCTGACCACAGGCTGGTTGAAGGATTCCAGGGTGTCCGGTGCTGCGGAATGGCAAACAGGAGGAGCGGCGCGATACCGATAAGGGCGGTCGCGACATCGATCCACAGCGCCATGCCAACGGGCATGACGCTGATCGCAAACGCACCGAACGGCGCGGCAGCAATGGTCACGATTCCGATCATGGTCTGGTTGAGTCCTGCCGCGCGGGGCAGGAAGCCGGCGGGCACGAGCATCGCCGTGCTCGCCGAAGAGGCGGGCATCTGGAACGCGGCTGCCGCGCTGCGGACGAACATCGCGGCATAGACATGCCACAAGGCGATCTGCCCGCTCGCGAACAGGGCGATCAGCACGAGGATGCAAACGGCGCTGACCGTATCGGCAACGATCATCAGCATCCGTCGGCTGTAGCGATCGGCGAAGGTCCCGCCGATCGGGCCCAGCAATGCCTGCGGCAACAGCGCGACCAGCCCGGCCGTTGCCAGCGCGCCAAGATCGCCCGTGGTGTCGGTAATCCACCAGATGAGAACGAACTGCGTCATCGCTGAACCGATCAGCGACAGCGCCTGTCCGCCGAAAATCGACCAGTAGCGCCAACGCCAGCCCGGGCCGGGATCAGCGCTGCCGGAGGAATATCCGCCGCTGACGGCTTGCGGTGAGGATGCCTGCATGGTGTCGTTCAATGTCACAAGATTGGCGCAGGAGCGTTCGTCCAGCGTCCTTGGTCGCGAACTTGGCGATACACGAATTCCCGGTCGGGAATGGCGATATCATCGCCATGCAGCATGGAGCCGGATGCACTCACGGCGTGTCGGTATTTTGCCCGGTGTCGCCGCCCAGCGCACGATACAGGGCGGCAGCGCTGGCCAGTTCGTCGCGCCGAACGACAAGTGCTGCCTGTTGCGCGGCATAAGTAGCGCGTTGGGCATCGAGCAGTTCCAGACGGCTCGACATCCCGGCACTATAGGAAAGCTGCGCCAGCGAAGCGCGGCGTTGCGCCTGGGTTACGACAGCGCGCAGTTCGGTCAGCTGCGTGGCATACGTCGCGCGCGCCGCCAGGCCGTCTGCGACCTCGCGAAAGGCGGTCTGAATCGTCTTTTCGTAGGTTGCGACGGCGGTGGAGGTGCGCAACTTCGCAATGTCGAGATTGCCACGCAGCTCGCCGCCGCGAAACACCGGCACGCTGATCGCAGGCGAATAGGACCACGAGCGATTTGCCCCCTGGAACAGTCCCTCGAAAGCGCGGCTGGCAAAACCGAAGGCAGCCGTCAGGGATATGCGAGGAAAGAATGCTGCGCGGGCCGCGCCGACATCGGCGTTGGCGGCGCGCAACTCCTGCTCTGCCTGTGCAATGTCGGGCCGGTGGATCAACAGGTCCGACGGCGTGCCCGCGTTCAGCTCGGTGCGGATCGGCTGATCCATCAGTGATATGGGCGGCGGCAGATCGCCGGGCAGCGGCGCTCCGACCGCCAGAGTCAGAGCGTTGCTAGCCTGTGCCAGCTCCCGCTCGCGCTGGGCCAGATCGGCCTGTGCCTGGCGCACCAGGCCTTGGGCCTGCGCCAGATCGACCCCACTGGCCTGTCCGGCCGCCTTCAACCTTCGCGAGATGTCGAGGGATGTTTCCCAGTCCGCCAAAGTCGAGCGGGTGAGGGAGAGTTGTTCCTCGGCCAGTCGCTCGTTCAGATAGGCGTCGACGACCGTGCCGATGACGTTGAGACGCACGGCATGCCTGGCCTCTACCGAGGATAGCCAGCGGTGGAACGCTGCCTCGTTCAAGGCACGCAAACGGCCGAAAAGGTCGATCTCGAAACTTGTCAGTGCTGCCTGGGCCGTGAACTGCCCGAACTCGATGCCGGTCGCACCGTTGCCCGAGGTGCCGCCGACAGCCGCGCCCGTTGCGCCGGCGGGCTGCCGCTGCCGGGAATAGCCGCCCTCGGCGTTGATCGAGGGGAGAGACTGGGCGCGCTGGACGGTCCGTTGCGCTCGCGCGGCCTCGGCATTGAGCGCGGCGATCCTCAGATCGCGATTGGCGTCGAGCGACAGGGCGACAAGCCGCTGCAGGCGCGGATCGCCGAACATGCCGCGCCATGCGGGCAGCGCCTCGGCCGTCGCTGCAGTGTCTGCTCCGGGGTAGCTGTCTGCGACCGGTGCGGGCGGCAGGTTCAGCTTCGGTGTCATCGAACAGGCGCCGGTCGCCAGTAACAGGATAAGTGTCAGGGGGCGCATCGAAATTCCCATGGTCATGCCTCCTTCGTCGTCCGTCGCGCTGTCCAGCGCTCGGCCAGGCTTGCCACCACCACGAAGAAGACCGGCACGAATATCAGCGCCAGCACGGTTCCGGTGATCATCCCGCCGAACACCCCGGTGCCGATCGCGTGCTGCGTCTCGGCGCTGGCACCGCCTGCCAGCATCAGCGGCACGACTCCCAGCGTGAAGGCCAGACTGGTCATGACGATCGGGCGCAGGCGAATGCGGGCCGCGGTTATGGTCGCCTCGATCAGGGAACTGCCCGCCTCGCGATACTGTTTGGCGAACTCGACGATCAGGATCGCGTTCTTGGCGCTGAGGCCGATGATGGTGATGAGGCCGACATTGAAGAAGATGTCATTGGACAGGCCGCGCACCATCACTGCCATCACCGCGCCGATCAGGCCCAGTGGCACCACCAGCATCACCGCCACCGGGATCGACCAGCTTTCGTAAAGGGCAGCCAGCACGAGGAACACGACCAGCATCGACAGGGCCAGCAGCATCGGCGCCTGCGCCCCGGCCTCGCGTTCCTGCAGCGATTGGCCGGTCCATTCGATCCCGAAGCCCGGGGGCAGTTGTGCAGCGAGTCGTTCCATCTCCACCATCGCAGTGCCGCTGGAGACTCCAGATGCTGCCGAGCCGGAAATGCTGACCGCCGGATAGCCGTTATAGCGCGAGAGTTGGAGCGGCCCGTTGCTCCAGACCGGAGTGACCAGTTCGGCCAGCGGCACGGTTCCGCCGCTGATGTTGCGGACGCGCAGCTGCATCACGTCGTCCAGATTCATGCGGTAGTTTGCATCGACCTGCACGATCACCTGCTGCAAGCGGCCCCGGTTGGAGAAGTCGTTGACGTAATTGCTGCCCAGCGCGGTGCTGATAACGTCGGAGATGGCGGTGTAGGATACGCCGAGCGCCCGAGCTTTCGCCCGATCGATATCCAGTCGTACGCTAGTACCTGAAGGCAGCCCGTCGGCACGGACATCGGTCACCTTGTCGCTGCGGGCGGCCTGCGAGATCAGCATGTCGCGCGCGGCGAACAGCGCTTCGCGTCCCTTGCCCGCACGGTCCTCCAGTCGCAATGAAAAGCCGGAGGACGTGCCAAGCTCTTCGATCGTGGGCGGCATCATGCTCATTACCTGACCTTCATGAACGGAGGCATCGGTCGCCGCATTGGCCGCCTCGATCTCCTTGCTGACATCGGTTCCGCCGCGCTCGCCCCAGTCCTTCAACATGGTGAAGACCATTGCGGCATTCGGCCCCGAGCCGGAAAAGCCAAAGCCCATGATCGACTGGGTCCTCTCGATGCCCGGCCGTTTCGTCGCATGCTCCTCGAAAACCTTGACGGCATCCAGCGTGCGGCTTGCGGTCGCATCCGCCGGAAGCTGGAAGCTGGTCATGAAATACCCCTGATCCTCGTCCGGCATGAATGAGGAGGGCAGGTTGATGAAAGCAATGCCCAACAGTCCGACGATGGCCGCAAACACCGCCATCATGCGTCCGGTCCGCTTCAGGAGCGTGCGGACCCATTCCTGATAGCCCTGGGTGGCGCGGTCGAACCGCTCATCGAACCAGGTGAAGAACCGGTTCTTGCGCGGTTCGTCCGAAATCGGCTTGAGCAGGGTTGCGCACAGGGCAGGGGTCAGCGTCAGTGCGAGGAAGGCGGAAAACAGGATCGATACCGCCATGGCCATGGTGAACTGTCGATAGATCGTGCCGACCGACCCCGAGGCCAGCGCCATCGGAATGAAGACGGCCGACAGGACCAGGGTGATACCGATGACCGCCGGCGTGATTTCCTTCATGGCCATGCTCGTGGCATCGCGGGGGGAAAGGCGCTTCTCGTGCATCAGCCGCTCGACGTTCTCGACGACGACGATCGCATCGTCGACGATGATGCCGATCGCCAGCACCATCCCGAACATCGTCAGCACGTTGATCGAAAAGCCCGACATCAGCATGACCGCGATCGTGCCCAGCAGCGCGATCGGCGCAACGATCGCGGGTATGAGCGTATAGCGAGCCTGCTGGAGAAACAGGTACATCACGAGGAACACGAGGATCATCGCTTCGATCAGCGTGTGCACCACCTTTTCGATGGAGATGCGCACGAACGGAGCAGTGTCGAACGGGACCGACCAGCGCATGTCCTGCGGCATCGATTTGGCCAGTTCGGTCATGCGGGCGCGGACCGCCTGCGAAGTGGCCACGGCATTGGCGCCCGGGGAAAGCTGAAGGCCGACCGAGGCGACGGGCTTGCCGTTTTCGCGCGTGGAATTGCCGTAAATCTGCTGCCCCAGTTCGATCCGGGCCACCTTGTCCAGCGTGACGCTGGACCCGTCCGTATTCGCCTTCAGGATGACCTGTGCGAAATCTTCGATGGTCTTCAGCTGGCCGTCGGCGGTCAGCGGCACGAGTACGCGCTGTCCCTGCGTCGTCGGCTCCGTGCCGAGCGTGCCGGGGGCGATCTGGACATTCTGTTCGGCGATGGCCGAGGTCACGTCGCTGGTAGTCAGGCCGTATCCGGCAAGCTTTATGGGATCGAGCCAGATGCGCATCGCCCGCTCGGAGGAGAAACTCTGGACGCGGCCCACTCCGGGCACGCGCTTCAGTTCGTCGACGATGTTGCGCGTCATGTAGTCGGTGAGTTCCAACTCGTCATAACGCTCATCGGACACCAGGCTGACGAACATGAGAAAGCCCGAGGACGCGGCTTCCACGGTGACACCGGTCTGGCGCACGACCTGCGGCAGGCGCGCTTCGATGGCCTTGAGCCGGTTCTGGACGTCCACCTGGGCCATCTCCGGATTGGTGCCCGGACGAAAGGTCGCAGTGATCGAGGCCGATCCAGATGTGTCTGCCGAGCTTTCGAAATACAGAAGGTTCTTCACGCTCGACAGCTCACGCTCAACCAGCGAAATGACACTGTCGTTCAGCGTTTGTGGCGTGGCTCCTGGATATGTGGCGTAGATGCTGACAGTGGGGGGGGCGACGCTCGGGAAGCGCGCTACCGGCATCTGCGGGATGGCGATGGCGCCCATCAGGACGATGGCGATGGCGATGACCCAGGCGAAGACCGGGCGGTTGATGAAGAACTGAGGCATGGTTTTTTGTCAGCCCGCCTTGCGGCCAACCCATGAGCGCTGCCTGACCGGGGTGCCGGATTGCACCCGATCCTGGCCTTCAACGATCACGATTTCACCTTTGCGCAGCCCCGACTGGATGACGTAGCGGCCATCGCTCAGCGGGCCGAGCTGGACCCGGCGGACATGGACCCGGTCCTGCGAATCGACCACGCTGATCTGCGCAGCGCCATCGTCTGCACGCGTCACGGCCTGCTGCGGTACGGTCAAAGCCGCGGGTATTACAGCGCGGGGCAAGCGGGCGCGCACGAACATGCCCGGCAAAAGCCGCTCGCCGGGGTTCGCTACCTCGACGCGGACCAGCGCGTCGCCGGTGGTCGGATCGACCGCGATGCCTGAAAACAGGATGCGCCCTTTCACGGGGTGGAGGCTTCCGGACGACGTAAGGATGTCGACCGGCCCCGCTGCGCCCTTTTCGCGAAGCGCGGCGTACTGTTCGGCAGGTTGCCGGACATCGATATAAACGCGGTCGATCTGCTGGATGGTTGCCAGCGGGTTTGCATCGGCAGCTGCAACCAGCGCGCCCTCGGTCACATTGGTAGCACCGATGCGACCGGAGATCGGGGCGGTCACCCGCGAAAAGCCGAGGTCGATCTGCCGGCGGCGCAAGGTTGCGCGGGCTTCTGCCACTTCGGCGGCGGCCTGGTCGCGCGCGGCGACGGCATCGTCATAGCTTTGGCGGCTGATGGCATCGGCTTCGACCAGCGGCTTCAGCCGATCGGCCTGTCCGCGCGCCCGGGCGTAGGTGGCAGCCGCTTTCGCGACGGTCGCCTTGGCGGTGTCGGCATCGGCCCGGAACGGCGCAGGGCTGATCTGGAACAGCACCTGACCGGCGCTGACGGCCGCTCCCTGCTCGAACAAGCGGCGCTGGATAATGCCGCCGACCTGCGGGCGGATCTCGGCGGTGCGGTATGCCACGACGCGGCCCGGCAGTTCGTCCACCGCCGTCACTGCGCTCGGTTCGACGCGCACGGTCAAAACTTCGACGGCAGTTGCGGTTTTCGAGGGTGCCTCGGTGGAACAGCCGGCCAAGAGTGCAGACATGGCGCATACGGCCGGCAGTGCATATCGCGTGCTTCGAGCAATAGATCGACGTATCATGCCTTCGCCTATCTGCGCGTTCGGTTGCGCCTGTGTCGAGGTTTTATGGAGACTGCGTGGAGCAAGGCTGGCAAAGCGCCGAATTTCGCTGATAAGTCGGGTCCATGCCTATCGGAGACCCCGAATGAATCCGCTCGCGCTCATTGCCGAAGATGACAAGGACATTGCCGAGATCATTCGCGCCTATCTCGAGCGCGAAGGTTTCCGCACCGTGCAGGCCAGCGACGGTCGGACAGCGCTGGACATTCATCTGGCCCTGAAGCCCGACATCCTGCTGCTCGACATCTCGATGCCCTTGGTCGATGGGTGGGGCGTGCTGTCCGAAGTCAGGCGGCGGGGCAACACGCCGGTCGTTGTCATCACTGCGCTCGATCAGGATATCGACAAGCTTCAGGCATTGCGGATCGGTGCGGACGATTATGTCGTCAAGCCTTTCAATCCGGTTGAAGTTGTGGCGCGGGTCAAGGCGGTACTCCGGCGCTCGGGCGATTATGGCGCGAACGGTGTGCTCCGCGTAGGCCCGGTCGAGATCGACACCAACGCGCACCTGGTCAGGACCGAACGGGGCGAGGTCGCCTTGACGCTTACAGAATTTCGCCTGCTGACCCACATGGCCCGAACGCCGACGCGGGTGTTCAGCCGCGGCGAGTTGCTGGATGCCTGCATGCCCGGATCGGATGCGCTCGATCGCACGGTCGACAGCCATGTCAGCAAACTTCGTCGCAAGCTCGATCAGGCGGGCGTGCCTGAAATGCCGGAAGGGGTGCGCGGCGTCGGTTATCGCTTGTGGTCGCGCGGATGAGAGGCCGGATCAGCCTTGCCCGGCAGTTGGCGCTTTCGATGGCGGCGCTCGCTCTGGCGGCGGTCGCCGTCATCACGTTGGCCTTCTACGTGGTATATGCGGTGTTGGAGCGCTGGCGGATCGTAGCGCCCCCGCCGCCGAGCGCCAGCGACACTTTCGGGCTCGATGTCGGCATTACGCTTGCGGCCTGTTTGATGGGGGTCCTGCTTGCGTTGGCGATCGCCATCCGGCTTGCCCGGCGGATCGTTCGCCCGCTTGGGGCCGTGGGCGAAGCTGCACGTCGCATCGCGGAGGGCAATCTCACCACGCGGGTGGACTCGGTCGGCGAGGCGCATGGCGAAACGGCACTGCTGATCGCCGACTTCAATGCCATGGCCAGCCGTCTGCAGCGCATGTCCGATGACGTGAAAGTCTGGAACGCCCAGATCGCGCATGAGTTGCGGACACCGCTTACCATCCTGCGAGGACGTCTTCAGGGCGTGAAGGACGGCGTCTTCGTCTTGGATGAAAAGCTTGTCGACGATCTCATGAAGCAGGTCGACGGTCTGGCCCGGTTGGTGGAGGATCTGCGCAGCGTAAGCCTGGCCGATAGCGGGCGGCTTGAGTTGATGTTTTCGGACGTTGATCTCGCTGCCGAGGTGAACGACATGCGCCCGATCCTCACTTCGATGCTGACGCCTGCAGGGTTCGGCCTGGAACTGGTCCTGCAACCTGCGATCGTGCGGGTGGACCCAGCACGCATCCGGCAAGCGATAATTGCGCTGGTCGACAACGCTCGCCGTCATGCCGATCCATGCACCTTGCGGATCGTTGTCGAATTCTCCGATCAGACAGCCGTGATTACCGTTGCCGACGAAGGGCCGGGCCTTGCGGAGGGCTTCCGGGAGGATGCCTTTACGCAATTCGCGCGTGGTGAGCGCATCTCCGAAGGTTCGGGTCTTGGCCTGGCCGTTGTCCGGGGTATTGCGCGGGCACACGGCGGCGATGCGACGTACTTGCGGACATCGTCCCACTCGATGTTCCGTATATCGCTGCCGAAGTCGCAGTCCGCAAACGTCGCGTAGCCTTTCGGCGCGGCGATCACGGTTGCCGACCTGTCCCGTTCACCGAACGCCAGCCACCTATGACAATTCGGAGTGGTTGCCCTTTCATGGCCTGATTTACAACCGTCGTTGCAAAACGAGCGCTCGCCCTTGTCGGGACCGGAAACGGTCACGGCACCGGGTAAATCGGGAGATGGATTGTGACGGATCAGTTCGAGTGGGACCGGGAAGCGGACGTCGTGGTTCTCGGGTCGGGCGGAGCGGCGATGACGGCCGCGATTTCCGCTTTCGATTTCGGGGCGAAGGACGTGGTGATCCTTGAGAAGACCGGGATGGTGGGCGGTACCACTGCCATGTCCGGAGGCATGCTCTGGATTCCGGGAAACCATCACCAGCTGGAAGCCGGTATCGAGGAAAACGACGAAGACGTAGTGGCCTACCTCGATTCCCTCGCACCGGGGCAACTCGATCCAGAGACCCTGATGGCGTTCATGGAAACGGGACCGGAAATGATCCGCTACTTCGCGGACAGGACGCCTGTCCGGTTCCATGCCTTTACCGACTTTCCCGATTATCAGTCCTATATGCCGGGCGCGAAGCCGGACGGAGGGCGGTCGCTCGACAATGAGGCTTTCGCATTCGAAAGGCTCGGCAAGTGGGCGAGCCGGGTGAACCCTACCAAGATGGCCTATCCGGTCCGCGGCAGCCTGATGGAGGCGATAACCGGCGCCCTCGATGAAGCGACACTCGCAGAGCGAGAGGCAAAGGATTATCGGGGACTGGGTCAGGCCCTGGCCGGCTCGTTGTTCAAGGCCGTGCTGGATCGCGGGATTCCGGTGGAGTTCGAAAAGCGGGCGCGCAGGCTGATCAAGGCCGGCGACCGGGTGATAGGCGTCGTTGCTGAAGATGGGGATGGCAAGGACTATCGCGTGCGGGCCCGGCGCGGCGTGGTGATTGCCACCGGAGGCTTCGAATGGAACGAGAAGCTGGTCCAGACTTTCCTGCGCGGTCCGCTCACCGGGCCGGTCAGTGTGCCGGAAAACGAGGGCGACGGTCTGCTCATGGCCATCGACGCCGGAGCGCAACTGGGCAACATGCAACACGCCTTCTGGATGCAGAGCGTTCTGGAGTTCAAGCCGCAGCACCGCAATGCCAAGCCCAATTTCCTGCTGGGTTCGGACGAGCGCGCGCGGCCCGGTGCGATCCTCGTCAACCGCGCGGGCAAGCGCTTCGTGAATGAGGCGGCGAACTACAATGCGCTGGGCAAGACGCTGCACGCTTTCGATGCCGGGACGCACAGCTACGCCAACCTGCCGTACTGGTTGATCATCGACCAGCGCTACCGCGACAGGTACCACACCTTCAACACGCCGCCGGGCGGTCCGGTGCCTTCTTTCATGATCCAGGCCGATACGCTTGAGGAACTGGCGCACGAGGCCGGGATCGATGCCGAAGGCCTTGTCGCCACGGTGGCGCGTTTCAACGACATGGTGCGCAAGGGCCATGACGACGATTTCAACCGCGGCGACAACACCTACGACAATTTCTACATGTGGGGCGATGCCGCCTTCGATCCGCCCTATCGCACCCTGGGCGTGATCGATCGGGCTCCCTATTACGCCGTGAAGATGGAAGCGGGCGCGCTGGGAACCGCCGGCGGTCCGCGGACCAATGCCGATGCCCAGGTGCTGGACTGGGACGACAACCCGATCCCCGGCCTCTACGCGGCGGGCAACGCGATGGCGGCGGTCCTTGGCGAAGCCTATGGCGGCGCGGGAGGGACGCTCGGGCCGGGCATGACCTTCGGCTACATCGCCGGACGACACCTGGGAACGCACATCCCGAACCGCTGAGCCGGCAGGCACTGCGCCCCGATTTGAGGGACTTCAATGCGCCGCGCCCTTGAGCACACCGTCGGGTTTCGCTATCGCTACGCCCTGATGGCCTTTATGCGTCACCTCAAGGTGGACCGCATCTGCATGATGTTCGTCCTTTCGCTCGCACTCCTGTTTGCGAGCGCGATGGCGTGGTCGAACATGGTTGTCGAGATGCAGCACGCGCCGGGGCAGGCGGATGAGCACGAAAGCGTGCTGCTCAGCAGCCTGACCGCACAGCTCGATCATCTGGACGATCATTTTCCCGACCAGGAGGACGAGGACGAAGCGGGCGGGGCACTGCAGGGGCACCATCACCATTCCGGCGATACGAATTCGGCAATCCCGACCGACGCCAGCCATGCCCACCGGATGGCCACGGTCGATGCCAACCTGCACGCGATCGGTCCGGATTGCGCAAAGCCGGGATCGGAGCTTACCGGTCTCGAGCGGCCTCCCCGCCTTCTTGCCATGAACGCCTGAATCCCGCGCCGATCGGGCGCGGGTTGTCCCACGCCCGTCCGCGAGGCTTCATGTCATGTTTTCGTACCCTTCCGCGCGCCTTGCCGCGCGCCTGATACGTCTGGCGCCCCCGTGCGCCGTCATTCCGCTTGTCCTTTCGGCCCAGGCCGCTTCTGCGCAGGGACTTACCCTGTCCGAAGCGCTGTCCCGGGTCGCCACGACCAATCCCGCCTTGCAGGTGAACGCAGCAAGGCTCGAAGCGGCCGATGCCGCGGTTGCGATAGCCGGGGTGCGTCCGCGCGATACCGTCGGCGTCGAGGTCGAGGATTTCGCCGGTACGGGCACTTACGGCCCGCTCGAACAGCAGCAGACCACCGCATGGTACGAGCGTACCTGGGAGCGCGGTGGCAAGCGGGAGGCCCGCCTGAATTCCGCGCGCGCCGAACTCGGTGTCGCCGGCGAACGCAACGCGCTGCGCATGCTCGACATGCTGGCACAAGTGCAGGCCGCCTGGGTCGATGCGCTGGCCGCGGAGGCGGGCATCGCCATAGCGCAGCAGCGCCTGCAGGTTGCCGACCAGACACGGGCACAGGTCGACCGCCGGGTGGCCCGCGCGCTCGATCCCCTGTTCGCCGCCGAACGCGCGAAGACGGCGGTTATCGAGGCGAGGATCGCGCTCGATCAGGCTCGCAGGCAGGCGCGCCTCTCTCGCGCAAACCTGTCCGGCTGGTGGGACGGAGGCGAGGACTTCGCACTCGAGACAGAGCCCTTCTTCTCGGTTCAGGAAACCGCGCCTTCGGCTGATGAAAGTCCCGACCTGGCGCTGTTGTCGGCCGAGCGGCAGGCAGCCGATACACAGGTTCGCCTGGCCGAAACAGGCGATGCCGGCAATGCGACGGCCCGGATCGGCATTCGTCACTTCGGGCAGGGCAACAATGTGGCCCTCATGGTCGGAGGCTCGATCCCGCTGGGCAATCGGTCGGCCAATCGCGGCAATGTCGCGCGCGCCGCTGCCGAGAGCCGGGCTGCCGAGGCCGAGATCGCGGTTGCGCGCCTGCAGGTCGGCCGCGAGGTGGATCGCCTCGTGGCGCAGCGCGCGGCGCTGGCGAGTGAAATCGCCCGCATCGAACGCGAAGTCCTGCCCTCGGCGCAGAAGGCGCTCGCGCTGGTGCGCGACGGTTTCGCGAGGGGGGGGACGGCCTTCACTTTCCTTGAAATCAACCAGGCCCAGCAGGCCCTGATCGACGGCCGGTCCCGCCGTGTCGACCTGCTGCGCCAGTTCCATCTCGCAGGCGCGCGGCTCGACCGACTGACCGGTCGCCACGCGTCCCTCGTTTCCAGCACGGAGATCCGCTGATGATCCGGTCGCTTTTCTGCGCGAGCTCGCTGCTCGCCCTGTCCCTGCTTGCCGCTTGTGGCAACGACGCCCCCCATTCCGACCATGCCGAAGCCGAGGGTGAAGCCCACGCAGCCGGCGCAGACGAATACGAACGCGGTCCCCATCGTGGCCGGATGCTGCGCGATGGCAATTTCGCGCTCGAGGTGACGATCCACGAAGATGGCACGGAGCCCGAGTTCCACGTTTACGCCTATCGCGACGACGAACCGCTGCCGCCCGGCGAGGTGCAGCTCGCCGTCGAACTCACCCGCCTTGGCGGTGAGGTCGATCGCTTCGCCTTCGCGCCGCGCGAAGATTATCTGCGCGGCAAGGGCGCGGTCCGTGAGCCGCACAGCTTCGATGTGAAGGTGCGGGCTGTGGAGGGCGGACGCACGCATGCCTGGTCCTACGCTTCCTATGAAGGGCGTACGACAATTTCAGCGGAGGCAGCCCGTCAGGGCGGTGTGGAAACCAAGAAGGCCGGCCCGGCGCAGATTGCCGAATTGGTCGAGTTGTCCGGCCGGGTGGAAATCACGCCCGAAGGCCAGGCCGATGTCCGCGCGCGATTGCCGGGGCAGATCATGTGGCTGAGCGGCCAGCTGGGGCAGGCGGT
This sequence comes from Novosphingobium sp. KN65.2, assembly GCF_001368935.1. Taxonomy (NCBI): domain Bacteria; kingdom Pseudomonadati; phylum Pseudomonadota; class Alphaproteobacteria; order Sphingomonadales; family Sphingomonadaceae; genus Novosphingobium; species Novosphingobium sp. KN65.2. The sequence goes on along the minus strand of NZ_CCBH010000159.1, from coordinate 10,026 downwards.
TCGCAAGGGCCAGACGCTGGCGCGGGTCGAATCGAGCCATTCGCTGCAGACATACGCGATCCCTGCGCCGATCGGCGGGATCATCGTCGAGAAGAACGCCAATGTCGGCGACGTGACCGGCGATCGCGCCCTTTTCGTCATTGCCGATCCCACGAAGCTCCATGCCGAGTTCTTCGTCTACCCGCGCGATGCCGAGCGGGTGCGCGTCGGCCAGCCCGTCAGCGTGCGCAGCCTTTCGGGCGACATACAAATGACGGCTGAGGTCGAGGCGATCCTGCCGACCGCGGACCTCGCCAGCCAGACAGTTCTGGCGCATGTCCACCTGCCGCCCGCCGCGGCCAACGTGTTCAGGCCGGGAATGGGCGTGAACGGGACGTTCACCGTCGCCTCTGCCGAGGTGCCGCTGGCGGTAGAGACCAAGGCGATCCAGCGCTTCCGCGATTTCGAAGTGGTCTATGCCAAGGTTGGCAATACCTACGAAGTCCGGATGCTTCAGATCGGGCGACGCACTCCGGAATGGACCGAGGTTCTCGGCGGACTCAAGCCGGGCACGGAATACGTCACCGACGGGGCTTTCCTGATCCGGGCGGATGTCGAGAAGTCGGGGGCCAGCCATGACCACTGAGGCATCCGCCAACAAGCAGCAGGTGCTCGAGAGCATCATCGCCGCGTCCATCCGCTTTCGCTGGACGGTCCTGAGCCTCGTCGCGATGTTCTGTGCTATCGGCATCTGGGCCTTCCAGCACCTGCCCATCGATGCGACGCCCGACATCACCAACGTACAGGTCCAGATCAACAGCGAGGCGAAAGGCTTTTCTCCGCTCGAAGCGGAACAGCGCGTCACTTTTCCGGTCGAGACGGCGATCGCCGGACTGCCCGGGCTGCAATATACCCGTTCGATATCCCGCTACGGCCTGAGCCAGGTGACGGCGGTCTTCGCGGACGGAACCGACATCTATTTCGCCCGCCAGTTGGTGAACGAGCGGCTGCAGACCGCACGCGACCAGTTGCCCGAAGGCGTCGCGCCCGAAATGGGACCGATCGCTACGGGGCTTGGCGAGATCTTCATGTACACGCTGGAGGCCGAGCCGGGCGCGCGCAAGCCCGACGGCAGCGGCTATACGTCCGAAGACCTGCGCACATTGCAGGACTGGGTGATCCGCCCGCAGCTTCGCAACACGCCCGGCGTCACGGAAGTAAACAGCATCGGCGGGTTCGAGCGGCAATACCACGTCACCCCGCTGCCGGATCGGCTCTCGGCCTATGGCCTGGCTCTCGGCGATGTCGTGAGGGCGCTCGAACGCAACAATGCCAATGTCGGCGCGGGCTATATCGAGCGTTACGGCGAACAATACCTCGTGCGCGTGCCGGGGCAGGCGTCCAACCTCGACGACCTGCGTTCGATCATCGTCACCAATCGCGGCGGCGTGCCGATCCGCATTGCCGACGTTGCCGACGTCGTCATGGGGGAGCAACTGCGCACGGGCGCTGCGACCGAAAACGGCCGCGAGGTTGTGCTCGGTACCGTCCACATGCTGGCCGGCGAGAACAGCCGGATCGTCGCCCAGGCCGCGGCGCAGCGGCTTGAAGAAGCGGCAAAGGCGCTGCCGCCGGGCGTCAGGGCGGTGGCGATCTATGACCGCACCGACCTCGTCGAGCGAGCGGTGGCGACAGTCGAGAAGAACCTCGTCGAGGGGGCCTTGCTCGTCATCGTCATCCTGTTCCTCCTGCTCGGTAACATCCGCGCCGCGCTCATCACTGCGGCGGTGATCCCTGTCACCATGCTCATGACCATCACCGGCATGTTGCGCGCAGGCGTCTCGGGCAACCTCATGAGCCTTGGGGCGCTAGACTTCGGCCTGATCGTCGATGGCGCCGTCATCATCGTCGAGAACTGCCTGAGGCGTTTCGGTGAGGCGCAGCACGAACGTGGCCGCCTGCTCGACCGCGCCGAACGCTTTGCACTGGCGGCTTCGGCCACTTCGGAGGTCATCCGGCCATCGCTGTTCGGCGTGTTGATCATCGCGCTCGTCTACGTGCCGATTTTCGCGCTGACCGGTGTGGAAGGGAAGATGTTCCATCCCATGGCGATCACCGTCGTCATGGCCCTGAGCTTCGCACTCGTCCTCTCGCTGACTTTCGTGCCGGCTGCGGTGGCCCTGTTCGTTACCGGCAAGGTGGAGGAGAAGGAAAGCCGTCTCATGATCCGGGCCCGCCGGATCTACGAACCCGCGCTCGATGCGGCCCTGCGTTTGCGCAAGGCCTTCGTCGCAGGGGCTGTCGTCCTGGTCGCCATCGCGGGCCTTTCGGCAACCCGGATGGGAACCGAGTTCATCCCAAACCTCGACGAGGGCGACATCGCACTGCATGCGCTGCGCATTCCGGGGACCAGTCTCACGCAAGCCGTGCACATGCAGACAGCGCTCGAGGCCCGGTTGAAGCAGTTCCCCGAAGTGGATCGCATCGTCGCCAAGATCGGCACCGCCGACATCGCGACGGATCCCATGCCTCCTTCGGTCGCTGATACTTTCGTGATGCTCAAGGACCGGTCCGACTGGCCCGATCCACGAAAGCCGCGTGAGCAACTGGTGCGCGAGATGCGCGAGGCGGCGATGAGCGTGCCGGGCAACAATTACGAGTTCACCCAGCCCATCCAGATGCGCTTCAACGAACTGCTGTCCGGCGTGCGCGCCGATGTCGCGATCAAGGTTTTCGGCGACGATCTCGACACTCTTCACGAGATCGGCAAGACGATCGAGGGCGTGGTCGAGGGAATCGACGGCGCGCGCGACGTCAGCGTGGAGCAGGTGACCGGCCTGCCGGTGCTGCAGGTCACCCCCGACCGGGCGGCGCTGGCCCGTCTTGGCCTCAATGTCGGCGATGTGCAGGAGGTCGTGGCCATCTCCATCGGCGGCGCCGAGGCCGGGGCGATCTTCGAGGGCGATCGGCGTTTTCCGCTGATCGTACGCCTGCCCGAAGACATCCGCGGCAAGGCCGACGAGATCGGCCGCCTGAGGATCCCACTGCCGGGCGAGGGCGGCGAGCCACGCGGTTTCGTGCCGCTCAGCGACGTGGCCCGGGTCGACGTCGTGATCGGTCCCAATCAGGTCAGCCGCGAGGACGGCAAGCGCCGTGTCGTCGTCACCACGAACGTGCGCGGTCGCGATCTCGGTTCGTTCATCGATGAATTGCGCGAGAAGGTCGATGCCGAAGTCGAGGTTCCGGCCGGTTACTGGGTGAGCTACGGCGGCACGTTCGAGCAGCTCATCTCGGCGGCAGAGCGGCTGCGACTTGTCGTACCGGCGGCCCTGCTGCTGATCTTCGCATTGCTCTTCGCCCTGTTCCGGTCCGCCAGGGACGCCGGCATCGTCTTCTCCGGTGTGCCGCTGGCCCTGACCGGAGGCGTGGCAGCGCTGTTGCTTCGCGGATTGCCGCTGTCGATCTCGGCCGGTGTCGGCTTCATCGCCCTATCGGGCGTTGCCGTGCTCAACGGCGTCGTCATGCTGAGCTTCATCCGTCAACTGCGGGAGGCCGGCCAACCGCTGGATGAGGCCATCCGCCAGGGCGCGCTCACCCGCCTGCGCCCTGTGCTGATGACAGCACTGGTCGCCAGCCTCGGCTTCGTGCCGATGGCGCTCAACGTCGGAGCCGGAGCGGAAGTCCAACGCCCGCTGGCGACAGTGGTGATCGGAGGCATCGTTTCCTCGACCCTGCTGACCTTGCTGGTGCTTCCCGCACTCTACCGGATTGTCCACCGACGCGAGGCGGAACCGGAAGCGGTGCGAGAGGAGACGGGGGCGGTGCAGGTGTGAGTTGCAGGGACGCGAAGCCTGTGTGCGCGCAATTGCAGGCTTCGCGTCCCACGCCTTGGAGGATCGTTCGAGCTGTTGACGCCAGATGCGCAGTGGTGCCCGGAAGACTCGATGCATCTGGACTAGGTTGAATCCGGTGAAGTGACTTTCAGATGAAACAAAACCTTGCCAGTCCATGTGCTGCATCATCGGCCTTGGCTGTGCAAGGCCATGTGCTGAAAGCTGGATCTGACAATCTGGCCCGATGGCGCGTGCCCGTTCGATGATGCGAAAGTTGCAGATTTGTCACTTGTCAGTGAATCGGTCTGGAAACTATTTGGCGCCGAAATTCCGCCCCTGGATTGGCAGCCTTGGCTGTCTTTACAGGTCTCTATTCGAAAGTTGCTAGAGTGCGCGTAGCGTTCCTGTTCAATCATGATCAAGTTCATCAGGTCGCACACAGTCTCCCCATAGCAATTGCATTGGCAAAGGGCGGGTTCGACGGCGAAATCATAGTTGCGACCAGTAATGCGCACCTGTCCGAGCAAGTGAAGAGTTTGGGCGGTGACCTGATCGGTTCCCGCATAGAGCATGTGGAACTGCGGCCATCGCAGGCAACGCAGCGTCTGAACTCGATGCTCAGCAAGCTCGTTCCCATGGAAAAGTTGCTGATTTATCGTGACAATCTTGAATTCTTTCGCAGTCTCGATTTTCTCGTCGTAACGGAGAAGACGTCGCTGCTCCTGAAGGAGCGCTACGGACTTCACGATCTCAAGATCATCCACACCCGCCACGGTGCGGGCGATCGCGCTATTGGCTTCAACAAGGCAAGCGCGGGCTTCGATCATGTTCTCTGCTCAGGGCCGAAGGTGCGCGACCGGTTGATCGCCGAGGCTGGCGTGTCGCCCGAAGCGGTCAGTATCGTGGGGTATCCCAAGTTCGACCTGGTGCGAGGCAGCGAGCCGCTTCGCATCCTGCCGAAGGCTGAACGGACGGTTCTGTACAATCCGCATCCATCACCGCATTTGTCCTCTTGGTACCGCCATGGACGCCAGGTGCTCGAGCATTTCCTCGATGCGCCAAGGCACGGCCTGATTTTTGCCCCGCACGTGATGCTGTTTCAGCGCAAGTTCGTCGTGACGGTGGATCGCTTCCGGGTCGACCGCGCCGGCGATATTCCGCAGAAATTCCTGCGCGGGGACAATATCAAGATTGATCTGGGAAGCCGCCGCTCGGCCGACATGACATATACGCAGGCTGCGGATATCTACCTTGGGGATGCCAGCAGTCAGATATACGAATTTCTTCTCAAGCCGCGTCCATGCATCTTCCTGAACAGTCATGGATACGAATGGGTCGGCAAGCCCGATTTCAGGCATTGGTGCGCGGGTGAGGTTATCGATAGCCCGGCGCAGTTGCCGGAAGCACTGGCGCGCGCGGATGAACTGCATGAAACCCGCTATCGGAATATCCAGGAAGAAATGTTTGCCGAAACTTTCGACCTGAATGAAGTCCCCTCGTCAGAGCGGGCCGCCGAGGTCATATTCAGATTGGCCAATGATCACGCCAGGGCGTGGCCGGAGACGACGTTAATGGCGGTTTCGCACGCATGAGCAATGTCACTGTTGTCCTCCCATTCTTCAACGAACAGGGATGGGTCGGACGGACCGTTCAAAGCCTTGCCGCGCAAGGCAACCATGCGTTTCGATTGCTGCTGGTCGATAATGGTTCGACCGACGAAGGCGCTGCCGAAGCAGCTCAAGCCGGAGAGATTCTGGGCGACCGTTTGCAGATCGTCAGGTGCAGCATTCCCGGCAAGATCAATGCGATGCAATACGGTCTGGCGCGAGTCGAGACGCCCTTGGTCTCAATTTGCGATGCCGATACATTCTATCCGCCAGACTATATCGACCGGATAGTCACTCTCTTTGCTGCTGATCCGGCGGCGGCCGCGGTCATGGCGATAGATATCTACAGACCCCTGTCAGATCCTGTCTCGCGCAAGCGGATCGAGTTCGTCATGCGCAAGAGCCGTCGTTTTGCCGCAAAGTGCCACGCCGGTGGTTATGCTCAGGCCTTCCGAACCGACTGTCTTCGCGAAGCGGGCGGCTTCGATACCGACCTGTGGCCCTATGTTCTCGAAGACCATGAAATCGTCCACCGGGTCGGTCGGTTCGGTCACTCGGTCTATCATCCCGATCACGTGTGCTTCCCGTCTGAACGCAGAACCTCGCGGGAATCGGTCAGTTGGACGCGGTTCGAGCGGCTTCTGTACCGCTACATGCCGTCAGCAGGCATGGACTGGTACTTCTACCGTTTTCTCGCCGAACGTCTCAGGTCCCGTAAGTGTCACGGCACGGCCTTGCGGGAGAAGACGTGGTGATTACGGAGACTTGCTTCGTTGTCCCCGCCAAACTTTCGGCACGCCACTTGGGCGCAACCTAGAGGACTAACCACACAGCAATTCGGAGTTCAGCTCCGCGGTCAATCCGATCGCGGAAAAAGGGGGAGTCCGCCTGATCTCATGCAGATCGCGGGGCAGGCCTCGTATTGACGTTCTTGCGATCGAACGTTCCTCGGAATTCTCATCGGTCAATCAACGGGGGTGATTGTGCGTTGTCTTGTTTCAAGAATATGGAAGGAATTCACGCTCTTGTTGCAGGCAATCTGGCAAGGTGTGGAATGACCTCGCGATCGTGTCTCGCGAGGGGCCAGTGAAGTCCAGGTTGCGGCGCTAGAACTGTGCAGACACCATCAACCGGTCTCCTCCGGCGTCATAATGGATGTCGAACCCCGCTGCGCGCAGGTCGGCGAAGCTGACGTAGTCGGCGGCGGCGGCGGAACTGGCTAGCCTGTCGAAGGTTTCGGGCGCCATCTGGTCCTTCACCGGTGCAAGCAGGTCGGCGAGCTTTACCGATAAGTCCCCTGTCATGCCGATCCGGACCGTCAGGCTCCCCGCAGGCATTCCTTCGAGGCTCAGGCCCGCGACGTGCAGGATATGATCGCCGACGATGCGATCGGGCACTTTCGCGACCTTTGTCGCGTATTCCGGACGAGACCGGGCGAGCTCAGCGCTGCCAGTGCTTTGTGCCTGGATCGTCGCCATGCCGGATTTCCTGATAGGGCGACGGGCCGGCGTAAGCTTTGCAAGGTCGAAGTCGCGCACTTCCTCTGATTGCGAGAACAGCCCCAGTCCGTCAGTGCCCGAGAGCGGTCCCGTGCTGGGAGCCGGTCCGATATCCGGCTTCGCACCGGACGCGAGCGATTGTTCTGTCGGGGTGGGGACCGGAACGGCGGTTTGCGGGATTGGGGGGGCGACGACTTTCAGAGTTGCGTCGGGGTGGAGGGGGGCGGTGGCCACAAGATGTGCCGCAGACGGTGGCATCGCGATGCGCACCGCATCGAGCGGTCCGTGGCGCTCGACATTTTCAGCCTGCGGCTTGGCATAGCCGGGTTCGGGCAGACGTGCCTGGATCGATGTCCCTGTCGCAGCCAGAACCTGAGGTGCCTGTCTTGTCGGTGAGAGTTGTCGAGAGGCTGGGTTGGGGCTGACAACGGCTGGTGAGAGAGCTTCCGACTGCTGACTGCGCGCGCCTGTCGCTGCGTATGATGCGCTCGTCGGCGCCAGCACGCTGGTGAGGCCAATTGCGCCGGCCTTTGCCGCCTGCGTCAAGGCTTCGGCGGAATCCTGAAATGTCGTCGTGATGGTCGGGGCCTGGCCGAAAGTCGGTGAGGTGAGGCGCAGGGGTTTGACTTCAAGCTTGCCCATCCAGTCGCCGACCGTCCCGTTGGATACCGTCACTGCCGGATAGGTGACCGTAAAGCCGGCCATGCCGGTGGCCAGGGCGAGGGCAAGGACGCGCGTGTCCGAAGTGCCCAGATGGCTTTTTGCAAAGTCCATTCCCATCGCGATGTTCATGACGGCCCCCGTTCGTTCGATCGCAAGCGCCAAATATCGAACGCGCAACTATCGCTGTAAATCAGGCTGTTGACAAACCTTATCATCCGGAATGGTCGTCCGTTCAGGCTTTCGGGTTGAATTGCCCTCCCATGGCTTCAGGAAAACTGCGTTAAAACAATAACGTAAGAAAATTCATCCGGCCGCTGTCGAGAAAAGGATTACCCCGAAATGTGTGCAACACCGGGACAGGCTCACGTTAAGGTTAGTTAACGAGCTTGTCTCTGAGGGTGCCACGTGTTGCTGTGATTTCAGCCGGTTAAGTCTGCTCCGAGTCGCTCTCACTGAGCGCCGAGAGAGGCAGGCGCCGGTTGAAAAGGGCGCAATGGTCAAGCGGTGTACAGTCGCGTTGCGTCCGGAATCCGCCGGCTGACCATTTCGAACCCGACTGCATCGCGGCGCTTTGCCGCGGGCAGCAAGCGACAGGGAAGTGGTTATGGATTTTCAGGACGGTCACGGTTCGGACAACAGGTCACCGGCGGATGCCAACCTGGCAGGTGGCAATGTCTCGGCAGCCGCGTCTGCGGGTCATACGCAAGTCTTGCTTCCCGATGCCAACAACCTCGTCGTTCTGCCGGAAGGCGCCACGCTCGATGAACTGTCGGTGCAGGGGCGCGACCTTATTCTCACGCTTCCTGACGGGCAGGTCTTCGTCATTCCCGACGGCGCAGTCTACGTCCCGCAGATCGTCATCGGCGATGTCGCGGTGCCGCCTCTCAACCTTGCGGCACTGTTGACCGGCAACGAGCCGCAGCCTGCCGCCGGAGGAGTACAGAGTTCGGGCGGCAATTTCGCCGACCCTACAGGTCCGATCCAGGCCGCCTATGGCCTGGGTGACCTGCTTCCCTATACCGAACTGTCGTTCCCGCAGCCCCAGCAGGAGGAAATCCTGCCCCAGCCGGTGAACAAGGTTCCCGACATCCTGATCCAGGACGGCGGTCCTGCGTCCGATTCAGCTGTCGACACAGTCTCTGAATCCGGGCTTTCGGGCGATCGTCTCAACGGCAACCAGGAAACGCCGGGTTCGGCTTTCGGTAGCGGTTCGGACGTCACGACCGGCACGATCTTCGTCACTTCCGAAGACGGCATCGCTTCCATCGCGATCAACGGTGAAGTGCTCACGGGTGAAGCCGGCCAGCAGATCGAGGGTGCCTATGGCCGCCTGACGCTGGGCGCGCTCAATGGCGACCGGATCGCCTACACCTACGAACTCTACGACAATACCAGCGGCGACAACACGTCGGACGTCTTCACGGTCGTGGTCACCGATCCCGATGGCGATGCGGCTACGGCCACGCTGACAGTCAACATCGTCGACGACGCTCCGATTGCGCGTGCGGATACGGATAGCGTTCCGGCCGCCGACTTCACCGCGCAGACCGGCAATGTCCTGAGCGGCGTGGGCACTACCAGCGGTACGGCCGGGGCAGACACTCTCGGAGCCGATGGCGGCACTGTTACTGGCGTGCATGCGGGCACTTCCGGTACGTTTTCGGGCACCGGATCGGTAGTGACCGGCGAGTACGGCACGCTCACGCTCCTTGCCGACGGTTCCTACAGCTACGCGCGCACTCCGGGGACCGGCGGCGGCGTTACCGATGTCTTTACCTACCAGGTGACGGACGGTGATGGCGATGTTTCGACTGCGACGCTGACCATCAGCATCGCGGACAGCCCGCCGATGATCATTTCGGTGCCCGAAATCGGCGACGGAACCCAGGTCAACGAGAACCAGCTGCCCCCGTCGACCGACACGCGCGATGGCGAGGACCCCGGTTCGCAGTTCGTCAGCGGACCGGAATCGACGACGGGAACGATCACGTTCCATTCCGACGATGGCCTGACCAGCGTCTCGATTGGCGGGACTGTCGTGGATCCCGGCTCTTTCCCGCAGGTTGTTTCGAGCGACGCGACGGGCACGCTGACCGTCAATGACTTGACCTACGATCCGGTCACCGGTGACGGCAGCGTCACTTACACCTACACGCTCAACGACAACACTTCGAACACGGACGGGACGACCGTTTCCTTCGAAATCACGGTCATCGATGCGGACGGCGATTCCGCGACCGACAATCTCGACATCAATATCGTCGACGATGTGCCGACGGCCCATGCCGACACCGGTTCGGTCACCGAAGGCGGCAGCCTGACGGTCCCGTCGCTCGGAGTCCTGACGAACGACGTACCCGGTGCAGATGGCGCGACTATAACCGGCGTTGCGACCGGCACCGACACGACTTCGCCGGTCAGCGGCAACCTTGGCGGAGCCGGCAT